>JAAYMG010000066.1 GCA_012521525.1 Clostridiales bacterium
AATTTCTGCCTCAAAGGAGCGTCAAGGTTGCTGAACGGTTCATCCATAAGAAGCAGCTTGGGATCACGCACGATCGCCCTGCCTATGGCCACTCTTTGCCTCTCACCGCCTGAGAGCTCCTTTGGCCTTCGATCCAGCAAGTGTGAAAGATTCAATACATCTGCCGCACTGCGTACTTTGCTGTCAAGTTCATCGCGGGGGATATGCAGATTTTTCAAAGGAAAGGCCAGGTTTTCATATACGGTCAGATGCGAATAAAGAGCATAGTTCTGAAAGACCATGGCGACATCACGGTGCTCAGGCCTGACATCGTTTATTTTCACACCGCTAAGGAATATCTCTCCTGCAGTTACATCCTCCAGGCCGGCGATCATTCTCAGGACCGTGCTTTTTCCGCAGCCGGAAGGCCCAAGAAGCACAACAAATTCGCCGCTTTTTACCTCAAGGTTGAACTTCTGGACCGCGATCACACCTTCGTTTGTCGTATAAGGATTCTGCTTCTCGCGGGCAAGAGCTTCCATGTTCTTTTTTCGGTTGATCAAACCGGTTGTTTTTGTAAAGGGGTATATTTTCAGTACATCTTTAAGTATAAGTTCACTCATCTTTATCTCCAGTATCCGTAGGATCTTCATTCGGTTCATCCAGCAGTTTGGACAGGTCGAGACTGGATACCCCGTCAGATGCCGGATCAGTATGATCGGGTTCGTCCGATATGTTTTGCTGCTCTTCCGTATCCTTACTCTCAACTAAACCTTGCTCCTGCATGAATTTCAGCAGTGTCTTTTCCATACCTCCGCATATCAGGTCAAAATATAGACCGGGAATGATCAGTATGGTTACAGGATAAAAATACACAAGCATTGAAACAAAACCAAGTAAAATCAGATTCCATAAAGAGCGAAGCAGGTTTTTTGATGCGAAGTAAAGAGACAGCCGCAGTGTAGCACCGACACTGCATTCAAACCTCGATAATGTCGGCGGTATAAACAAAAGCATGGTCGCAAAGGCAAAAGCCAGTATAAAACCAATGGCATAATAAACGGTCCAGAGCAAACCGTTTTTCCACATATGACTCCCGAAAGAAAGAGAAGTATATAACAGGAAACCGAACAGGAGACAAATCAGTGATAAAGGTATGCCTTTCTTAAGAGAGCCCTTAAAACTTGAGAAAAAGTCGCGTACGACACCGTTACCGCTCTGGCGAATCACTTTTGTTGTAGTATGAAAAAGCGCTGCGGTTGCAGGTATGACTGTGACCACAGGGATACACATCAGTAACCAGAAAAAACTGACGATCATCATATTTGCTGCCTTGACAAGCATTTTTATCAGCGGACCGTCATAATCAAAAAATCCCATCCGGACCTCCTTTTAGTGACAAAAGGCATAATCTTCGTAAACAAGATTATGCCTTATTTATTGACATTAGTTAAGAGTCGCTAAACTTAACCTTTGACTCCTCCGATGACCAGTCCCTTGACAAGCTCCTTCTGGATGAACGGGTAAACAAGCAGGATCGGCAGGATTGCTATGATGGCGATGGCCATTCTTGCGCTCTCCATCGGGAAGGCCTTGTATGCCAGCGCTGCGGATTCGGAGGCGATATCACTTGATTTCAGGAATGCGATGCTATCCATTAGTTTTTTGAGATAAACCTGGATCGTATATAGTTTTGTATCAGAAATATAATACAGACCGTTGGTCCAGTTGTTCCAGTAGCCCAGTGCCGCGAAAAGACCGATCGTTGTCAGTACGGGCTTTGATAGCGGCAGCATGATACGCCAGTAGATCCTGAATACACCGGCACCGTCTATTTGGGCGGCTTCTATTATTGAGTAAGGAATGTTTGCGTTGAAATAGTTCCTGACCAGAAGGATGTTCATACCACCCATAAGGCTTCCGGGTATGAGAAGTGCCCATATCGTGTTTTTGATGTGGAACAGCCTGGTCCAGACGATATAGCTTGCGGTCAAACCGCCGTTGAACATGAGGGAAAAGAAGATGATGAAGGCGATCACGTTTCTTGGTTTGAAGTCCTTCCTGCTGAGGGGATAGGCGAAAAGAGAGGTCAGCAGGAGATTTGTAATGGTACCGACAACGGTTACAAAAATCGTGATCCCATAAGCCCTGCCGATCGTAAAGCGTTTTGCCCAAAGATAATCATATGCGGCAAACGAGAACTCGCGCGGCCAGAAACTGTATCCGCCTGTACTGAGGGAATGCTCGGTGGACAGGGAAACGGAAAGCATCAGGAAAAACGGAGCGAGACAGTATAATGCCAGAAGTATCATCAAAACCAGCGCAACATTGTGGAATGCCCGCTCATCCTTTATTGTCGGTGCGGTGCTCTTTCTGATTTGATCCAAAATATTCAGCCTCCCTTACATTAGAACAGTGCGTTCTCTTTGTCGATTTTACGGACCAAGGCGTTTGACAGGATGACGAGAAGGAAACCGATAATTGCCTGGAACACACTTGCCGCAGAAGACATGCCTACATTGTTAAGTTCCAGAAGAGCGCGATATACGTAAGTGTCGATCGTTTGTGTAGTATTGTACAGCAGACCGGATCCCAACGGCACCTGATAGAACAGACCAAAGTCCGAGTTGAATATGCGGCCTATTGACAACAGGAGCATCAATGTCATCATGGGCTTAAGCAAAGGAAGCGTAATGTGCCAGATCTGCTTGAACTTGCTGGCACCGTCTATCCTGGCGGCTTCGTACAGTTCCTTATCGATTCCGCCGATGCTTGCCATATAGATAATCGAGCTCTGGCCGGTCACTTGCCAGAAGTGCACAATCGTAAGTATAAATGGCCAATACTTTGCCGTAGCATACCAGTTTATAGGACTGTCAGGGAAGAAAGTACGGTTTACGAAACCATATGTCGTGCTGAGAAATGCATAAACGATGAATGATAATATAACGGCTGAAACCATTGAGGGGAAGCAGATTATAGGCTGGATGATCTTTGCGATACCCCTGTTTGAAATCTCGGCCATGCACAGCGCAACAAATATGGCGATCGCCATGCCCAGGATAATGAAGACCGCATTGTATGCCAATGTGTTTCGTATCATGATCCAGGCATCCTTGGTCTCGAAAAGGAACCTGAAGTTACTGAAACCGACCCAGGGGCTCTTCAGGACACCGATCGAAAAGTTGACCTTTTTGAACGCTATGAGGATACCGAACATTGGCAGATAATTGTTGCAAACCAGGTAGATGACACCCGGGATCAACATGAGATACATCGGGAAAGTTTTCTTGAATTCCGCTAACCTTTTGGACTTCTTATTTTTCTTAAGAATATTTTCATATTGTGAAGAATGTCCTTCGGAAGATTTTTCACTTCGAATCTTTGGCACTACTATCCATCCTCCTTATTTTCTTGATTATAATATTAACCTTTTAAAGACATTACTTGCATTAAAAAAAGTACAGATGAAATATCCTTTTGTACAAACATGGAACAGTGGGGTTTGCGTATGAAAAATATAAAAAATAATTACAAGTGAAAACGTTAACATATATAAAATATGGTCAATTCTGGCGTTATATTGACAACATTAGCCCAATAATGTAGAATTGATATGTATAGGGTTATGGCTGCATTGATCGTGTATTTTTTCTGCTGACAGGAACGGAGCATCGTAGGATGGAAAAAATGAAATCATGGAGGAAGCGAGTCAACAGCCTGCTTTCTGCCGTAATGATACTTGTGCTGCTTTTTTTAATGTGGTCGAACTTATATTACAATATACAGACAAGAGAAAGAATGAAAGCAGAAAACATGACCACTGTCAAGACCTGGGAGAGTTTTGTAAAAAAGAGGCTTGACACACAGTATGAACACATATTTGAACTGCTGTTGACCGTATATAACAATACAGAACTTGCGATTGGTACACCGGAAATGGAATACATGACCAGAAAGAAATGCCTGGATCAGATGAACAACAAACTTCACGTCAATTCAGACGCCGACTGTTTCTTCCTGATCGATACGCAAAGCGATATGAACCTTTTTGCGGCAAATCCGGCAATATCTCCCATATATAAGGCCGCTCTCAAAAATTCATTCAAGGACGTCGCTCTAAGGGAAACCACAAAACTGTATAATCGAATGTGGAGGATAGAATCGATCGACGGTGAAGCTTATTTCGTCAAGTCGATCGCCCTTGGTAAATATGTGGCGGGTACAATGAGCAGCGTCCGGAGATACGACATTACACAGAACTTCAATGTTCTTGGAAAGTCTGTATCATTCCTGTTATTCTCAAGTAAAAACAATGAAGTATATTACTGCGGCGGAGATACTAACTGGGATAAATGGCTCGACGTCAAAGGAGGCAGGTTATCAGTTTCTGGAGGACATACAACCGTTACGATGGATCTGAGCTTTACGGATGACAATACGTATGTCGTTCTTGCAACACAGCAAAGCGATGTAAGAAGCAATTATGTTACCTCAACCATTGCTCTGCTTATCTTCTTTGTAAGCATAGCGTGTGCCACGCTTCTGATAGTACTCGCATACAATCTGAAACGAATGGTCGTCCTGCCTACTCAGGAATTGCTCAAGGCAAACCAGGAACTGACGTCCGGCAATATGAGCTATCGAATAGCATCAGATGCGGGAAGTGAAGAATTTTCGGTTCTGTTCAACAGTTTCAACGAGATGGCGGATCAGATCACAAATCTTCGCATCGAATCTTACGACAGACTGCTGCGTGAGCAGGAAAACAAACTTTTGCTTCTGCGAGCGCAAATCAAACCTCACTTTTTCCTGAATGCAATAACCACAGTCAGTAATATGACTTACCAAAACAGGCTGGAGGACATCCGGTCATATCTGCAGTATCTGTCGAAATTTATCCGCTACATGTTCAATTCTCAGAGAAAGTGGGTCACTCTGAAAGAAGAGATATCACATATTGAAAACTACATTCAAATGCAGACATTGAGATTTCCCGGCAGTATAAATGCCAGTATTGACTGTCCTGACGATATTGCCGATATGCGCATTCCGATACTGATACTTTTCACTCTGGTAGAAAACACCGTAAAGCATGCTATGAATTTATACGAGCCCCTTGAGCTGAAAGTGTCATGCCAACGTGTGACGACCGATGATTTTACGGGGTGCCGTTTAGTTGTTGAAGACAATGGGGAAGGATTTCCGGAAGAGGTACTGGAAAGCATGGTCGAAACCTCTGACGCAGAATCTGCCCCCAAAGACCACATTGGCTTGAGTAATATCAGGTACACTCTACAGCTTACATATAACAAGACTGACCTTTTGCGCCTGGCCAACCTGCCGGAGGGCGGTGCGCATGTGGAAGTATGGATCCCTGACTGGGAGGTGAATGAGTAATGAAACTTTTGCTGTGCGACGACGATATATCTACTATAGATGTTATACAGAGCCAACTGAACTGCAGTGACATGGGGATCAGCAAAATGCTTCGTGCCTACAACGGCGAAGTGGCCAAAACCATAATCATGCAGGAAAAACCTGAACTTATCCTCTGCGACATAGGCATGCCCAAATGCGATGGGATCGAAGTGCTCAAATTCGTTCACGACAGTGGCATCCAGACAGAGTTTGCTTTTCTGACATGTTTTGAGAGCTTTGAGTATGCCCAGACAGCATTGCGCTACGGTGCTACAAACTACCTGACCAAGCCGATCGATATGGACGAGCTGAACATGGTGATCAGGAAAATGATAGCCAACTCAAAAAACCGGAGGCTCAATGCCAGTAAAGAAAAGGATCCCATCGTGATAAACGATCTTACAAACAACATGTTGCGTGAGATCAGGGACGGCCATTATGGAGTCAACCATGAAAGACTCAACAGGGCGCTGAATTTAAAGCAATTCGACTTTACGGCCGACAGCATCTGGCGATTGATATATATTGCGGCGGATACTGCTCTGCCGCTAAGCAACGGCTGGAAAAAGGAGATGCTG
>JAAYMG010000067.1 GCA_012521525.1 Clostridiales bacterium
AGTGATCGGCACCCCGAACAGAATCCCTACAGGCCCTGCAACTCCTCCTCCGACTATCGCAGACAGTAAAACGAGTATACTCGGGAGCCCGAGGCTGCTCCCGACGACTCTCGGATATATCAGGTTCGTTTCGAACTGCTGCAAAATAATAAGGAAGATTACGAACCACAGGGCTCGGGCAGGTGAAATTATAAGGAGCAAAATGGCTGATAATATCCCTCCGATATATGCGCCAACTACCGGGACAAGCGCTGTAACACCGATTATAACGCTTATCAGAAGCGGATATTCAAAACGCAGGATGACCATTCCGGCAAAACATAATACACCCAATATGCATGCTTCGGTAAGCTGCCCTACAACATACTTGTCAAAACTGTCTATCACGACTCGCATAACATACTCGCACTTGCGGTATACTTTTTCGGGTAAATAGATCGAAAACACGCGCTTGCTGTTCTTTATCAGCTTATCTTTGCCAAAAAGAAGGTATATCGAAAACACTATAGATATTGCAGCATTGGCTATACCCGCAATAACACCTGTGGTAATGCTGATCAACTGGTTGAGGATCGATGCGACGCTGCTTCCCCAGTCCTTTATAGACGACATTATGAGCGTTCCGACGTTGGAAAGATCTATCGACTCGATGTTGAAAAAGTCTGCTGCCCTGTCCACATATTGCTGGACCGACCACATGTTGTTTCCGGCGGTCTTTATAAGTACCTGGATGCTCTCAATCAACTCAGGTATTACAAAGCTTACAAAAACTACGATCACGAACATGACGGCTACATATACGATAAATATTGAAAGCCCTCTGGCAAGGGCGTCGTATTTATTTATAAACGGTATTTTGCACAGCACTTTCTGAACTCCGCTGCAGGGTTTGTTAAGTATGAATGCTATCGCGATCCCCGTAAACAGCGGTCCAAACAGTCTCAGGATCCTCAGAAAACCTTCAAGAAGCCCTCTGAAGTTTATTACCGCAAGGACAAGCCCCACCGAAAACAAAATCAGAATCATCAGGTCCCGTTTCATTCGATTGCTCATATATATCCCCCATATGCACGGAAAATCGGATCGTTGTCCTGCCTCTAAAAAATCTGCGTTCAGTTATATATTTTATAATAACGTATCAGGTGCCGCCGCGCAAGAAAATTGCTCCAAAAATAGCCGGATCCGGCAGATCTATATCAAAATCAATATTTATATCAATATCAATATCGATCAATAAGTAATATATTTACATACCTTCCATGCTATAACAATTCGACAGAAGCTGCCATATTATATAGCGATACTGCAAATGCAGATATAACCAACTTTCATGAAAGGAGTTTCTGCATATCTATGAATGACAGCTTCTATTCCGACTTCTGTCGTCATATCGGCGAGACTGTGACTATCTATACAAAGAGCGGCGGACAGTCCGGTTTTGGATTTACCGGTGTCATCCTTGGTGTCTCCAATGACTTTGTGCGCCTGATCACACAAATCGGCCCCGCCCCGGGATGCGCACTTGGATCCGACTGCACATGTGACGGTCGTGGAAGAAGGTTCCGCGGCAGGATCTTCGATATCGGATCCTATGTCGACATTCCGCTTGATGCCATTGCAGCTGTTGTATACAACGCAGTCTAATTGTCTCAGCAACATTACACTCATATGTCCGACATCAGGAAGGCAAATTTCAAGGGTTGCAGCAATGAGAAAAGCTGCAACCCCTTTCCTGTCAATAATGGATCTTAGTATATCCCCATCATAAAATTCAAATCAGTTACGCGGTGGTGCGGTGCACAGATTCGCAGGATTTATAAAGCAGTCATAGGGGATCAGGAATGTGCGGATCCCTGAAGCATACGGGGCTATATCATAAAGCTGGTAATATATGACTATGCCCCGCGGCTCACAATAGAAGTTCTCTTCATGAAAGTTTTTATCGATGAGCTCCCGGTAATTCTCAAAGTATATGTCGGGGTTCCTCCTTATCTGCTGTTCGATGCGTCCCAGCAAATATCTCTTCATGTCAGCATTGCATCTGTACAGGCGTTCCAGGGTGACCTCCGTTCCTCTTTGCAGGTTCCATGTCTGGGAAGTGCGTCCCGTAACGCCATGGGCCCCCCCTGTATACACATACCTGTCGAAGTAGAGACTTATGATGCATGCCATATTGTATGTTACTTCAAATACCTGCATCACCTCAAAAGCCCTTACGGGATACCCGTTTTCCTTCGCCGATTTGTACTCCGCAACTGCCATGTCGTATAGCTCTGTTTCGGCGTAACGCCTGTAATTTCTTGCCGATCTTTCATAGTATCGGTTTATCGCATTGACGGTAGACCGGAACCTGTCGGACCTGAACTCAGGATATTCGATCCTGTAATGGAGAACGACCTCTCCGTTATACAATAAGTCCCTTTCAAAAAACAGGTTATTTACTGCTGCACCTCTGCCGTCCAAAAAAATCACCTCACACCAACATATGCATCGACAGGTGATAAAGTGTAAAAAAGTGTCAGTCATATGTCGATATAAGGCGGGATTTCAGACGTATAACGCTTCTATAATGCTTTGATAATCCTTTATAAAGCAAACCTGATATGGTATCAGATGAAAAACTTCTTAAACAGGGACTCCCTCAGCGGGCGGGATATGGCAATGACCAAAAAAGTGACTCCTATCATGACACAGGCGATCAGCGGATATGGCGACCATATAAGCCTGCTTCTCACTTCAAACGTATGATTGATCAGCGACTCTATGAGGACACAGTAACACCCGATCGCGATCCATATTCCGGCGGTGATA
>JAAYMG010000068.1 GCA_012521525.1 Clostridiales bacterium
AAACTGAAAAACAGGCTCAGGAAAAGTACGCAAGCGACAATTATCAATCCTATGACCCAATACTCCATATGACACACTCCTCATTGATTATATAATGATTATTGTTATATACCGGATATGAATGATGCGATTATTTATTGGGTATTGACTTTCTGACGAACTACGATCCTGTTTCCTTCGACCTCTATAACTTCCACTTCGGTACCCGGGCTGATGTATTCGCCCCGCGAGACGACATCAAGCCTTACACCGTCGAAATCGACATTCCCGGAAGGGCGGAGAGGCGTGATCGCCGTTCCGGTCTTGCCGAGGAGGTACTGCATATCCTCGACGGCGGAAAAACCGGTTTCGGAACTTGTAGAGTCGCTGAGGATCAGCTTTTTCGGCAGGTACCCTTTTGAAGCGAGATATACGGAAATCGATAGCAGAATCACCACCAGGGATGCCAGGATAGCTGCCATTATCAGTCCCTGGACAAAAGTTTTCGCCGTGATCAGGATGTCGATGATCAACAGCAGGATGCCGATACCACCGGGAACACCAAAACCCGGGTTGAACATTTCGATGACGATAAAGATCAGTCCGGCTATGAATATTATTATGGACCACGTTGATATGTTGCTGAGGAGTTCGACCAGTTCCACTTTTATCACCCCCACTATTTACAGTTAAACTATATTATATATATCGCACCGCATCAATGCCTGCCGTCTGAAAAATACATGACGGTATCCGAAATGTCGTTATGGGAACACGTATAGTTTGCATCGATGTCAGGTTTGGGCACTTTGACGGCGTGGTATTTTGCCGCTGAAGCATGTTGAGTCCTTGTTGGAAGAGACCTCGATACTTCCGCCGCACGATTCCATGAGCCTTCTGCATATAGCAAGTCCCATCCCGTCTCCCATATTGGCGCGCGTAGTAAAACCGGGTTCAAAGATCCGAGGGAGATGGCTTTCGGGGATCTCGGGACCGTTATTGCATATCCTGAAGCAGTGGTGCCTTATGTCTTCGAAAATCTCGATTTTGAGGATCCTCTCACCGTCATCCTGCTTTTCCAGCAGCGCGTTTATGGAATTGTCGATTATGTTGCCGAGGACTCGGCAAAGCTCCCAAGGCGGCATTGCGATATCCGAAAGGGACGAATTTATCTGGATGTCACAATGGATGTTCCTGCTTTCGCACATCTGGGCTTTCGCCTGGAGAATGGCATTGACGGCGGGGATGGAAGTCTTCAAGTAACTGTTGACTTTCTGGATGTCGGCATACAGCCTTTCCATGTAAGCGGCGGCCTCGCGGTATTCTTCCATTTCGATCAGGCTGTAAACGACCTGAAGCTGGTTGAGAAAATCATGTCGCTGTTCACGCAGTGTCATATTCAGGCGGCTGAGATTGCCGATGGAGTCTTCGGATTGACTGAGCCAGGACTGGATTTGCCGTACCGGGCGCACAGAAGACAGGGTGATAAGGCTGTTGGCTATGGAGATCAGAGCAAGGATTATGAGCGATATCAGGGCAGGACGGGTAAGATGTATAGCCGGAGATATCATTGCCACAACAGCGGAAATCGTGATGCCAATGGTTTGCAGCAATGTTATTGCTACTATGGTGCTGAGTACTTTCCTGATATATAGATCTCTATGCAACTGAATCACCTGCCCTCTCAATATCATCAAGGATTTATCATGTCAAAATTACCTATTAACCCATCTGTTTCATACGCCTGCTTACATACTCGATCGAAACATCACCGATAACGGCAACATCCTCCGCTGAAAAGGCAAACGGGAAGTTGTTGTCGAAGAGGATCTGTGCCGAAGGCGGGAACTCGTCGTCACCTTCCCACAGGATAAAAGTCATGTAAAGGTTGTTGATGAACTCGAAGCGGTATGCGCGATCACCCATCTTAACTCTTTCCGCGCCCATATCTTCCATTGCCTTAGAAAACTTGCGTATATCAGACCCGCAG
>JAAYMG010000069.1 GCA_012521525.1 Clostridiales bacterium
TCATCATTCCTTCCCTCTGGTCAAACAGGAATCTTGCCGTCCTCTCGTCATCAGCCCTGGAAATGCCTATGCTAGCACTGCCTTTTACAGGCTTTATGAATACCGGATACTCAATGCGGGAGTCCAGAAATTCAGAAAAATCAACAAACGATCTGGCACACTTGTATCCGTGCCCGTCAAGCCACTTATACATTTCATATTTATTCAGACATATTTCACACAGCTCAAAGCTTGATCCTATGAACGTAGCTCCCACTGCCTCAAACCTGTCAGCATGCTCTGCGAGAATACTTAGTTCCGGGTCGATAAGACTCAATACTCCGTTTATCTTTTCTTTCAGACAAATATCTATGATACCATCAATATACCCTGCATCTGTTATGCCAGGCACTATGTAATACCTGTCAGCCTCATACAATGCAGGAGCCATCCTGCTCATATCAGTCGCGATAACATTACCGGCGTTTCCCAGGGCCTTTTTGAAATAACTAACTATTTTGTTTCTTGTGCCGCAGCTCAATATCAATATGTTCATCGATCCAACCTCACAAATCGCACAGATCATCGAAAAACAGCGGTGTCCCGCCGGTATGTATGAAAAGGATGTTTTTCCCTGATATATCATTTTTCTTTATATAGTCCTGCATGCCTGCAAAGGCTTTGGCAGTATATGTCGAATCCATAGGTATGCCGAATTTCATCCATATATGTCTGATGATTTCCCGTATCGATCCACTACTTTTTCCATAACCATCAGCCGTGTAATCGTCGATAAAGCAAACTTCTTCCTCTATACCTTCTGTTCCCCGGTAACTTACGCTCTTCAGATATTCATGGGCGCTGTCGACGACGACCTGCCTGCCCCTAGGGTTCTTTCTCGCTATACTGATGCCTATGATCTTCTCTTTTCCTTTATTGAGCAGTTTTCCGCAAACAAGGCCGGCTTGAGTAGTACCGGTACCTGACGCATGAAATATATAATCGAAGCGAATACCGGACCTGGCTTCAAAGTCCATGATCTCTTCGTAGCAATCCACATATGCCTGTGTCCCGATCACGCCATGCCCGCCTCCGGGGATGAAATATGGGCGATGCCCCAATGCCTTCAGCTCGTCCATTTTTCTCTCAATAGTGTTTTGAACCTCGTCCACAGGACACGTAATATATTCAGCCCCCAGCAGCTTTACAAGCATGCTGTTGCTGCTTTCCTCAGATGCCTCAGACGGTGAGATAATGCAGCACTTCATACCCCTGGCTGCCGCGAGATTCGCCACGACCCTGCAGTGGTTTGAACGACTGCTTCCATATGTAACGACGCAATCATAGCTTCCTTTATCTATCTCTTCGAAGAACAGCAAAGCTTTTCTTGCTTTATTCCCCCCGAAGGACACGGGTACCAGATCATCTCTCTTGATATAGATGTGATTATTATTCTCCGGCAAGTCTAATCTCTGGACCGGAGTTGGTTCCTTATTTTTTCTTTTATTTACTTCTTTGCAGATTCCATAGATGATGCGATCGACATACCTGCCGTTGACAAGCAGATCTGATCGGATCACCCCCTCTTTCACGAATCCGACCTTTTCAAAAAGCCTCTGGGCTGCCTTGTTGTCCACTTCCGTATAAAGGTAAACTCTGTTCAAACCAAGGTTATTGAAAGCATGATCCAGGATAAGCCTGCTTGCCTGCCTGGCAACTCCTTTACCCTTATATGCAGCCTCTCCCATGCAAATATAAAATTCAGCCTTTCTGTTCTTTCTGTCTATCGAAAGCAGCCCAATCAGGCCGCATGGTACGCCGTCGGCCTCGATAACGGCATCATATCTGTCCGTGCGGTCCTTGATTTTTTCAAACCAGTCGAGCGTCTTTTGATATTCCAGAGGGAGATCATAATGGAGGTACTTGTTGTTATCCGAATCGTTTATCCAATCGACTTTTCTTTGTATGTCACCCGCATCGAATTTTCTGACAGTAATATTCATACCGAACTGACACCCTCGTATCGATGAGACCTTTCGATATCCAGTCTCCCGTTCCGAAACTGCTTTCCGATCAGGATATCTGAACGCCTTATAGTTTTTACGATTGTCAAAAGCAAGATCTTGACGTCAAAGGCAAATGAACATTTCTCAATGTATTCCAGGTCAAACGCAAACTTTTCCTCCCAACCTATGGCGTTGCGACCGTTGACCTGTGCCCAGCCGCTTAGGCCGGGTCTGACATCATGGCGATGCCGTTCCCGTTCTGTGTAATATGGCAGATACTCCACCAACAGAGGGCGGGGACCAATCACGCTCATATCCCCGCGCAGGATATTCCAAACTTCAGGCAATTCATCCAGGCTGGTGCTCCTCAGTAATCTTCCAAAACTTGTCAGTCTTTCATCGTCCGGAAGGTATCTCCCGTTTTCATCCCTTTCGTCCGTCATCGTCCGGAACTTGTAGAGTTCGAAAGGCTTCTCGTCTTTTCCCAGTCTCATCTGCCTGAATATTACGGGCGATCCAAGCTTTACTCTGACCAGGATCGCAACTATGGCGAACAGCCACCAGAAAACGATGATGGCCAGCAGCGCACAGATGATATCGAAAATCCTCTTTATAAAACGACAGTAGAAGCTGTTTTTTCCCTTTTTCACTTCCGGCTCACCTTTATCCAGGAATGTAGCACTAAACAAACAAATGAGAATTCCCAAGTGATATGTTAGTATAGTACACCGCCAATGAGACCCGGTTACTCAGTGCGTTCATTGAACACATAACATGTCAGACATTTCTATGCCATCGATAAGCATGTCCGAGACATCATGGCATCCGGCCGGTGTGAATGTCATCTCACCAAATATGGCCTTTCCATTGCATTCATAGAAATCGACTCTGACAAACGGGAAGCCCTGGGATAGTTTTTCCGCGGCTTCCAGCATAACCTCAAGCGACTCGGGGGGATCCGGGGGAGTATCGAACCGGCTGTATTTATCATTCGGCGTGCCAACGTAGCGCCAGTCTGTTGTGAAGAATGCGGCTTTTTTATCCGCCGTTCCCCTGTCCGAAATATGCAATATCGCTTTTGCTTTGCCGTTGAAACAGTATATCTTGTAATCGGATGGCAATCGATTTTCTCCATTCCCGATATATTTCTCAACGATTATTTTTTTAGGTACGCCTTTGTATTGCATTTCGGCATATCCCAGATAATATCTGCCCTTCCCCCATTTCTTCATCTGCTTTAGTACAGCCTTTTCATCCAACTGACCTTTGTCGTGGCAGATAACATTCATGCCGGACCCGAAGTTCCACTTCATCGCAAACTTTACCGGCAATCTCCCAAAGTCTATATCATCAACATCATCATAAACTTCGATTATTTCATTCAGTATGTGGCCTAGACCCTTAGATCTGACATAATCCCGAACCGCATACTTGTCAGCGCATTGTCTTACCAAAGGGTTCCAGTCATAGTCATCCAGCTTCAACTTCAGCAGTTTCTCATTGAATTCCTTTGGGTCCTTCAAATCAGGGAACCTTCGAAACTTGAAATAAAATACCACTATTCCGTTGAGCCTTGGAGAAACCAACGTAAGAGCGCATCTGAAAAGTCTGGCCAATTTCAGTTTGATCTGTTCCACCATAGCGATCTCCCGGAGTGCAAGTGATTATTTAGCTTACCTGTAAGGGGTTTCAATGACTTGATCGCGAGATCATCAAGCACCTCGATCAGGACTTTCCTTGAACGGGGAAATAGATAAATCAACATCCCATAAATCAGGACACCTGCCAGTATGATAAGAAAATCCGTTAAAACACCGGTTGACAAAAGTTTGAGAAAGTGAACGCATACCGCCATTGCAGCAGAGCATCCCAAAGGGATCAGTGTCGACAGGATAAGGCGAAGCGGTGAGATCCCTAATTTGCTATAGATGATTATGTAATAGAAAACTATCAAGGTAAGGGAAGCTGCCGGCCTTGCATATGTCAAAGTCGCAAAGCCTGCTTTTGCGCCGAAATAACTTGCGGGAACGATAATGCAAAGGGACAAGAGCTGTGCGATTATGTTCAGATAAGGTTTTCCCCTGGCCCTGCATGCTTCGCGGCAATAAGCGGCATAGACATTCAGCAATACGCTGCTCAGCCCCAAAATGCCGATCAGATCGCTGGTTTCCATCCATTTCGGACCGAGCATTATATATGTGATGAGACGCCGGAAAACGAGGGTACCGAAACCTATCGGAAGCAGCAGCAGGCTGAGTTTTTCAGTGAAGCTTTCCATGGACTCGCAAAATTTGTCATGATCATTCTGATAACGGCACAATACGCTGAAAACTATAGGAGTCATTGATGCCGTGATTATTGCAAGTATACCGTTGATCGTCGCCTGAGAATTCTTATATAGCCCGGTATAATAGCTTCCCAGCGTATTACTGGTAATGAATATATCGATCCAGTTCGTTGTCCAGGATGCTACGTAGCTTAACAGAGTGGTCAGGCAAAACGGGGCCATCTTAGCGATATAATGGAAGTTGACATACAACCTAGGTTTCCATTCGGAATTCACTGACAGGACTATCACGTTGACGATACGTTCAGTGAGTGTACCAAGGATCAGTGCCCAGCATTCCCATCCGAGTAAAGCAAGGGGGATCGTTACTGCGAACGGCACGATCAGACCCAGCATCCTCCGCAAAAACAGCGGTTTGTAATTCAAGTTACGGCGGTAAATACATTGTTGGATGCTTATGATGGAGACCAGCGGGATGGAGAACCCTGCAACCATGATCTCGTTGCCGTAGCCGGGGCTGCCAACATAGGCCGCGATAGAATGCCGGAATAATGAAATCATGCCGAACATCGCTAATCCTATGACCAGACTGATCCATAGCGCAGTTGAAGCATAATCATGCATCTCTTTTTTGCTTTTGAACTCATGCTGGATGATGTAGAGCTGAAAACCCGCTTCCGTGAAGATTTCCGAAAGGCTCGTAACCATATTGATCGTTGCTATGATGCCAAAGATCTCATGGTCGATTATTCGTGCAAGGATCATATTCGTTAAGGGTGAGGCGATCTTCGCAATGATTTCACCCGTTATAGCCCATTTTGCAGCCAGTCCTACTTTATTGGATGTGATATCAACAGTCGTATCCAGTGCTCCCTGACTCACTTCATTTCCTCCGGTATCAGAACTTCCTTCTATTCATTGACTGACATTTGTATGAGTCAAAATATACCCGTCACTATGTGCAGACGATCTTCCGCTGCGATTCAACAGCACGCCGACAATAAGCCACAGGAAAAAGCATTTTGCACCGGGACCGAATGGAGCAAGTCCTTCAAATATGCCATTAAAGGCATAAGACAACGCGATGATCCTGATTGCCAGAATGGATTCGATATTGCTGTTTTTAAATGAGAATGCGACTTTTAACGGGAATAATGCTAATGCTATGATGATCAAACCAATAAATATGCCGTAGTTTAGGATCACTTCCATATAGAAGTTGTCCATGTAGTAACTCCCGATGCCGATCAGCTCATTGCCCGGAAACAGCGTGGCAAATGTTTCAAAGTACGAAAATCTGTGGGATGATATCCTGTTTAGATCCGAGAAACCGATCGAGCGTTTATCTGGCGAATTTAGAAGGAGATTTCGTATTGCAAAATCATATACTGTTTCATTAAAAACAGTTATAA
>JAAYMG010000070.1 GCA_012521525.1 Clostridiales bacterium
AAACCGCAGTTGGATAACCGACGTTGCAAAGTACAATTCGGTCACCGACACATTGATCGTAAATGAAGGTGCAGCAGTCGAGGACGGCTACGCGCGCAGGATACAGAAGATCGTCAATGACAAGTTCAAATTCTCTGCCAGGATCCTTGATGAAGATTATTACGCGCATGTATTCAAAAAATCCGGATGATCGGATAGGCTATTGGCCGATCGATTCCCGAATCTGACCATATCAGGCCGTATATAATCCCTGCAGTTGTATAACAGATAAATTATAGGGCTTTCCTGCTTTGGACCGACGCCCTCCCAAATGCTTTGAGATGTGAAAACATCTGACAGCCTGAAAGGGAGTATCCCGGATCCGGTCCCTGCGGGAAAGCCCTATTCTTTTTTTCTTCGTTTGGTTTCGATAAACTGCCGGCAAGAAAAACCCATTCAAAACCCATTATCGTTTTCTGCTGTGCCTGATTTTTACCTGACTTTGTGCTCGGTTTCGTCCCATTGCAGGAAAGCCGTCTTTCGTTTTGCACTGCACTTTCGGCAATACCTGCACAGCAGATTGGGGCACTATCCTTTTACTCCCAGCCTTTCCATATATCCGGACAGTATCCTACGGTAGCAAATTTGCCGTTGCGTACGATCGGTGTCTTGAGCAGGGATGGGTCTTCAAGGACTTTTTCGAGCTTGTCCTCCTCATAAGCCAGATATTTCAACAGTACCGCGTCTTTTGCCTTCTCGTCTATCAGCCTGTCCAGTCCCCCGACGGCCTGCATCACGCTTTGGAGCTCCCTGCGGCTCATGCCGTAACGGGGAAGATCTATCGACTGGAACCTGATCCCCCGCTCCTTAAAGAAACGCTCCGCCTTTTTGGTGTCGAAACACTTGGACTTTCCGTAGATCTGGATGTTCATAAGGATATCGTCACCCCATCAAATAATAACGTAGCTTATGTAATTAAATACCAATGTGCTTCCCGGTCTTGACATTCCGGATCAGTCATATTCTTTTTCTTCTATTATACAGGTCAAACACTGTTTCTTCAATTATGCCGGTCAAATACTGTTTCTTAAAACCATGCGGGGTCTCCAATTTTGCTATGTTTTATAGTTCTATAGTTCGGGTTCGTCCATCTACTACAGCGAACATAACGTCCACCACAACCACGACGTCAAGCTCGACACCCTGAAAGAGTGACGCTTGGTTATATCATAAATGTTATTTATATGAATGCTATTCATATCCTGCAGTTTAATGAATCACGAAATCAATACATATAATTTCCAATTTTATCCTTTTCAGTCCGTTTTATTGTACAGCAAGTATTGTATCATATTCTCACGGTGAAATCACCAAATATTTCCTATAAAGGAGAATCGGTATGACACAAGTTGAAAAACTGACGTACACAAAGCGTCTGATCGACAAGCTCGCAGACGGGATCAATCCGCTCACCAACTGCCCGCACGACGAGGACTATTTGCTCAACGACGCCTCGATCATCCGCTGCTTTTTCCACGTATCCCAGGTGCTTGAGCGTGTTCTGCAAAACGGCGGTGTTGTCGGCTCCGGCAGAAGGAGGAACCTCAAGCCCTTCTCCATCACAGAGGAGGAGAAGGCCAACGTCCCTCTGTCCGATACGCCGGTTTCCATCACTGCTTTTGTAAGCAGCATAAACTCAACCGTCAACAATCCTTCCATGCGAAGGCTCACGGCTACACAGGTCACATCCTGGCTTGAACAGGCCGGTTTCCTTACCACCGTACTCAATGCCGAAGGCAAGAACCAGCGGGTCCCCACCGACAACGCCGACCTGATCGGGATCAGCCAGGTGGAACGCAAGAACTCCTCAGGCAGCCCCTTCCTGATGAACCTGTACAACATTGAGGCACAGCGGTTCATACTGGACAATCTGGACTCGATCATCGCCTCCGCCCAGAATCCTCAGCAAAGCTGATTTTCCCGTTCTCTCCCCCATAAGCTTTTCGCGCCGTAGTTTGATCACTGCGGCGCACTTTTTTCATTGGTTCAGACTCTGAAAAAGCCCGGTGCATCTATACTGCTGACGGTTTCTATACAAAAGAACGAATCTATGCCGTGTCATCGCAATTGAACAACTGCCGGCAAGATAACCCTCCTGTTTTACCGGCAGATATTAGGTAGATATTAGACGGTATCACTATGTTTTCTGAGAAATTCACGATCCGCTTCGGTAAGCGGGGCATCCTTCAGCATATCCGGCCTCTTCTTCAGCGTCCTCAAGAGCTGCTGTTCGCGCCTCCATTTCTGAATGTTGGCATGGTGCCCCGACAGAAGGATCTCCGGGACCCGTTTGCCGTGCCAGACTTCAGGCCTTGTATACTGCGGATATTCCAAAAGGCCGTTCCAGTGGCTTTCGCCTTTGTAGCTTTCCTCCGACGCCAGCACCCCCGGAACAAGCCTGCATACGGCGTCGCATACCGCCATCGCCGGGATTTCTCCTCCGGTCAGCACGAAATCGCCCAGCGAAATTTCCTCATCCACGCATTCCTCTATGAAACGCTCGTCGATTCCTTCGTAGTGCCCGCACACGAGAATGAGCCACCCGTAAGTCGCCAGGCGCTTCGCATCCTCCTGTACGAACCGCTTCCCCTGCGGTGACATCAATATCGTATGAGCTTCGCCCTCGGCCTGGCTCAATATATGTTTCCAACAATTGTACAGCGGATCCGCATTCATGATCATACCGGTTCCGCCGCCATATGGATAATCATCGACCTGTTTTTGCTTGTTCAATGTAAAGTCACGGATGTTGTGGCACTTTATCGTTATATAACCCCTGTCCTGCGCTCTCCCTATAATGCTTTCATTCATTACGGCCGCTACAGTGTCGGGGAAAAGAGTCATAATGTCGACCCTCATCCTTCCATCCCCTCTATGATCTCAACCTCTGCTCTTCCGGCATCCAGGTCGATCCTTTTTACAAATTCCGGAACGGCGGGGATCATATACTTTTTCTCTCCGTGTACTATATAGACATCATTTGCCGGCAGCGTCAATACGTCGACGATTGTACCTATATCCCCCAGGTTGCTGTCGATTACCCGAAGCCCTATGAGGTCCTGTATAAAATATCTGCCTTCCTCTATTTCGAGATCGTCTCTGTTGACATATATAGTCTTTCCTCTAAAGGTGTTAGCCGTATTGATATCTTCTACGCCCTCGAGGGTGCAGATAACAGCGGATTTGTGAACGGAAGAGCCCAGTACTCTTATTTCCTTTCCGTCAATATAAAACCTTTCAATACCGCAAAGGACATCAGGGGTATCGGTCCACGGCTGGATCTTGACTGCCCCTCTTATCCCGTGTGTGTTTGTTATCATTCCGGCTTCAAGATATTGCTTTCTTCCGTTTTTCATACTTCATCTCCGAGTTTTCAAGTCAGACCAATCAGACCAAGGGGACCAAGGGGACGGTTCTTCTGGCTGTAAGCCAAAGGCCAAAGGGACGGTTCTTTTGGCTGGTTTCTCAGCCAAGTGCCAAGTCGCCAAGGGGACGGTTCTTATGGCCGGTTTCTCAACCAAGTGCCAAGGGGAACGTCTTTTGGACGGTTTTTGCTAAAGGAAACCAAAAGTCTGTCAATGATACGGTCCTTCTGACAGATTTACATAAATACAGAAATAAACATAGGGACAGTCCAACTGCCACTGAATGGGTAGCGGCACGATCCCCTTACCTGATCATTCATTATTTATAAGACCGCATGATCGTCCCCGGTCTTCCTAAGTCAACCGCGAGACAGAGGAACCGTCCCATTGACTTGCCCTTGCCATCGACTTGCCATTGACTTGTTCCCCGTGTCTCAAAACAGGCGCGGTCATCCCGCGCCTGCTGAGTGAATCATCATTAGTCGACAATTTCTACAATTACCTTACGGTTTTCTTTCATGGCCGCCGCTTTGATTATTGAGCGAATCTCCTTGGAGGTACGACCCTGGCGGCCAATGACTTTCCCCATGTCATCCGGTGCAACACGCAGCTCCAGCACAGTATTGTCGCCCCGTTCAACCTCGGTAACCGTTACCGCATCGGGATTGTCCACTATATTTTTGACGATGTATAGAAGCAAATTCTTCATTAAAGTAACCTCCGTAGGTGGTAAATCCCTTGCTTCATCATAAATCCTACATTACAGGATTTCTGCCTTTTTGAGCAGGCTTCTTACGGTATCGGTAGGTTGGGCACCGTTCTTGATCCATGCCTTGGCACGCTCTGCGTCGATCTTGATCTCAGCCGGATCGGTCAGGGGATTGTAAGTTCCGATCTCCTCAATGAATCTGCCGTCGCGCGGAGAACGACTGTCGGCTACTACTATACGGTAGAAAGGAGCTTTCTTCGCACCCATACGTCTCAATCTGATCTTTACCATTTCTGCTTATTCACCTCCTGCAATAGGGTGGATATGTTAAGGAATTTTGCTTCGGCCCTGCCGACCTGATAAATCTTTGTGTATTTATGTTCGGCAGTTCCGCTGAACTTTCATTCCGAAGTTCACTTGGTATACATACTCAGGCAGGGCTGTTTTCAAGATTTCCTGCAATCTCGCAGCCTCCGTCATATCTTTTCCATGAGGCTTGCTGAGCATCCTGCTTTTTGCATCAAGCGAAGTTCCCGGTCACATAAAGGGGAACAATC
>JAAYMG010000071.1 GCA_012521525.1 Clostridiales bacterium
AGCCACGAAATGACTAAGGATCTCGGAAAGCCGGGCGAATACGTCATTGCTCCAATATCGAGGCAGATCTCAACACTCTATGAAACCCAGGGCTGGCGCACGGTCCATCCGATACTCGTCACGTCCTCCGCGTCTTACGGCAAGCTGTACAGTACCGACAAGACACTGACCAGCACGACCCGTGAAGAGGGCGACCTACCCGGCCCGTTCTACGTATGCGTCCTTACCGAGCAAAACAGGATCGTGAACCTTCAGAACAACTATTCGCGCATCCTCTTCGCCCAGCTCAATATGGCGTCGGACGAGATGCTGAAGGTCGACGCGTTCCTTAACCAGAGGTTCTTCGTTCGGGCGATCAATTATATGAACGAATCCGCGGACTCCATTCTTGTCGAACCGAGGTACTACACTTCGGACAGGCTGAATATCCTGGGTGAGCAGGCATCCGTCGTATTTTGGTTCCTTGTTATCATCATCCCGCTCGGCACCCTGACCTGCGGATTCTACATTTGGGCCAGAAGGAGAAACATGTAATGAACAAAAAGGCACTGAGACCAATCATAATAACGGCGATCGTCCTTGTTGTGATAGCAGGGGCTTACGCAGTGCTGCAATTGCTTCCGGAAGCGCCTCCGGAAGAAGCATCTCCGAGCCCGTCGGCGTCAAAAGCGCCGGAGACGATCTATCTGTACAGGGAAGACTATTATGACCTGACTCGGATGGAATTCGATTTTCGTGACGGGCCTGATATCGTGATCAATGTTGACGATTCGGGAGATGCCCGCGCGTTCATCTTTTCTCCCGGCAAGGAAGGCTGGGGCTATAGCCAGGACAAGATGCGCGCGACAGCGTTCAACATCGTTTCGATATCCGCCATCGCCGAGGTCGCACGTGACGTGAGCGATTTCAGTGAATATGAGCTGGACAAACCGCGGCTGGTCGCAAGGTCATATTACGATACCAGGGACGGTGAAGTCGTCCGGGAGATCCATATAGGAAAGATGACCTCCCTTGAGGACTCATACTATGCCCGTGTTAAAGGCGAAAACACCGTCTATGCCGTAAGCAAATATGTGGCTGAAAACCTCATGACCACGGAGCTGCAGTACCGTGAGCTGGACTTCTTCCCGTCCTATCTCAGCGAGGACAAGCTGAAGGTCGAAGCGGACGGTTATATAACCTATATCCGTGTGCAAAATCAGGAGACAGGGTCCGATATCGAAATCAGCATGCGCTCGGACAAAGAGCTTGAGAACAGCCCCCTCGGCACCACAAAGTATTATATGACAAAGCCCGTCAAGTCGGACTGCAACGACACCATAGTCGTGGACAAGCTTATAAATGTCGCGGGCGGAATAACGGTAAGCGCGGTAGTGGAAGACGAGCCTGAGGATCTGAGCAAATACGGACTGGACGATCCGCTCCATATCTGGATGAAAAACACCGACGGCGACGAGGTACACTACATGATAGGCCAATCGAGCGCCACCTCGGCTTATGCAATGGTCGAAGGTGCAAACACGGTCTTGCTGATAGATATGTTCTCACCCAAGCTCCGTGAACTCAATTATGTGGATTTCATGTTCAAGCTGTTCTGGCTGCACAACATCAACGACGTCAAGTCGGTCACGATCGACCTGGAGGGCGAGAAGCATCTGCTTGAGATCAAGGTCATCAAGAAGAACGAAGCAGGTAAGGTCGAAGAGTTCGAGGCGACCCTTGACGGGCGGCCTCTGTCCGAGACCAATACCCGCCGCCTGTATTCCAGGCTCCTCGACATGATGATCGCCGGCGAGATCACCGAACCGTTTGACATCGAGTCGGTACAGCCTGACTATACCTTCACGATAGTTATGAACAACGGAACCAGGGAAGAACTCAGGCTGTTCAGGCTGAACGAGCGCCAGTATGCCGGCAGCGTCAACGGTGAAGAAGCTGCGTTCTATGTAAACGTAGCGAACATCAGAAGGCTCAAGGAAGCATTCGGCTACATCGAGCGTGGCGAAGAAATCCCGCGCTGACGGTTGCATAAATTTTCGAGTTTTGAGTAGAAAGCATATAAGCAAAAAGAGGGAGTTGCAGCTAAAATTGCTGCAACTCCTGTGAATTTTATATGATATATATAACACAAAAATATAATGAAGAATATGGTATAATATTCCATATTATGTTATAATATGATAAATAAAGTTCCTACTCTGTAACACACCACAGAGTAGGAACCCACTCACAATAATACAAACTAAAAACCACGTGAACTGTTGTGATATTATAACACAGTTTATTATATGCGTCAAGACAGGATTTAATTACAGCAATGTTACAGCAATGTTAAACTTGCTAATGAAATAAATATATTTATGTATGAAAGGAATTTAATGGTATGCTTATTGATAGCTATTCAAACATAAGAGATTTTGCTTTTTTGCCGGACAGAGCCCTCGATTCATATCGAGAAATAACAGGGAAAATGCGACTTTATATGAATTAAGACTGATAATTAACAAAGAGTTTATATCAGCAGCTTCAGAAGAGAGCAATTTAAGAATAATTTACAAATATGGAAACTCTATTGTAAAGGATATATCAGCCGCAGATCATATTTATATTATCACCGAAACGAAGGCAAAAACGGATGGCAGCGCAATAGTCTTGGTGTTTGTAAAAAATCGTAATCCTGATAAGCAACCATGGGAGATGAGCAAAGCTATCACTGAAAATGAGTTCAATAGTGAATCTTATATTGAACTAGGAGATCATCCAAGAGACATGTTGATAAACTACGCTTACTGGCCTTCTTTTAATTCAGATCTTAAAATCCTAAAAAATACATTAGCACTTAAAGAAAACTGGTCATACAAAGAAAATCCTAGTGATGATGATTTTCCTATTCTAAAAAATTACATTACGTATACGTTTGCTAAACTATGGAAAGATAAACAAGTGTTTATAAGCGTTGACGGACGCTATTCTGTTTTTAACACAGGACTTGTTAACAGAAATTATCAGTACATATATGTTTTATTTGAGAGAAATATTGGGGAAAAACCTTGGAAGTTTTCAATGTTTTGCATACCGGGAATTCGGCAGGGAGGGAGGATTTTAGCTGAAAATTTTCGAGTACTTCCTAAGCCTGCACATTATTTTAATGATATATCTGATATTAGCTATATAATTTCCAACGATAGAACACCAG
>JAAYMG010000072.1 GCA_012521525.1 Clostridiales bacterium
GAAAATCATGACGGCATTGAAGAATAGAACAGCGATCACATAACATAGAGCCAGATCGCAATATGCAGTAATCTTTCAAATAAAGAGGCGGAAACGACAAGCTGAATATCTCATAGAACTTCCCGCAGCAAAGTACCGGCGTTGACAGAATGACAGGCTAACCAAATTTATAAGAGGAGGGGCAAGGCCAATGACTGAATTAACTGCATACATAAAAGAAAAATTACTCTCTGCAGGTGCGGATCTTGTAGGTATCGGCTCTCTTACGGAGTTGCCGTCAAACGTCCGGTGCGGATTGCCTGTTGGTATCAGTGTCGCTGTCAAATATCCAAAAGATATAATCCGCGGTATATCAGAAGGCCCCACGAAAGAGTATCATGAGTATTATGATCTGCTGAACGAAAAGCTTGATAAACTGGTCAGTCTTGGCGCCGATGCTCTCAAAGTCCTCGGATATCAAGCCGTGCCCCAGACAAGAGAATATGTCAGGCAATTCACAACGGGTAACATATCGATGCTTCCACATAAGACTGTAGCCACTCACGCCGGACTTGGCTGGATCGGGAAATGCGCCCTTCTGGTCACTGAAGACTACGGTTCCATGATCCGTATATCCTCGATCCTGGCCGATGCGCCGCTCGATACCGCAGCCCCGATAAACGAGTCAAAATGCGGGGCATGCAATATCTGTACCAATGCTTGTCCTGCAGGAGCGATCACCGGCAAGAACTGGGATGTAAATGTCTATCGAGACGAGTTCTATGATGCCGATGCATGTTCCAGGACAGCAAAAGCGCGGTCCAAAGCAGCATTTGGATTGGAAGTCTCACTGTGCGGCAAGTGTATAGAGGTCTGTCCCTATACGAGGCGCTACCTTAAAAGTGAATGACTGTTCTTCCTTTGTATTCTGATTGAGGATGTGGCAAAGATGCGCACCGAGCAGGAAGTTATGGATTTGATACTAGATGTGGCACGTGCCGATGATCGTATACGTGCTGTACTGCTGGTCGGTTCGAGAGCAAACCCCGCAGTACCAAAGGATATCTACCAGGATTACGACATCACCTATTTTGCAGAAGACATCACACCGTACTATAATAATCCGGCATGGATCGAAGAACACTTCGGCAAACCTCTGATCATGCAGATGCCTGAAGTCATGCGTGATCCCGATGGGGACGGCCACTTTACCTACCTGATGATTTTCAATGACGGTATCCGTATAGACCTGTCCTTCGAGTTCACAAGGTACATTGATGACGGTGAGCCAGCTGTTGTCCTGCTTGATAAAGACAATGGAAAAGGGTTTCTGCCGGTCCTGCCTGCTCCAAGCGACAAGTTCTGGCATATCGAACCGCCCTCTCCCCTTTACTATTACTCCTGCTGCAACAACTTCTGGTGGTGCCTCAATAACGTCGCCAAAGGTATTGCGAGAGACGAGCTTCCTTATGTCATGCACATGCTCAATAACGAAGTCCGGACCGAATTGCATGATATGATAAACTACTATATCGGCACACGACACGGGTTCAATCTTTCTACAGGAAAGAACGGCAAGTACTTCAAGAAGTATCTTTCGCCTGAACTATACGAACGATATGCCGCTACATATCCGGGCAGTAATTATTCTGATATATGGGCAGCGATCGATATAATGTGCGATTTGTTCCACACTTTGGCGGTCGCGGTGGCCGATCATTTCGGATTCACATACCGCATCGACGAAGAAGCTGGTATGAGAAAATATTTGCGGATGGTGCGTTCATCAATTTCTCCGGATACCTGGTGATCGCTTTGCAAATCATCAGTAAACATCTTTTGCAGGAGCCCTTTGTCTGTGATATACTTGTATTAAATACCAAACTTCATATTAACCAGAGAGGGGACAGGAACATGAAGAAGCTTTATGACGTTAAATTGACTTTCGACCCGAAGGATCATGCCGGTGAAGTAAAGAGCGTAGCAGTGCGCGGAGAATTCCTTTTTTACAGGAGCAACCTGACAGGCCACACCGATGAGACCGGCATGGTCGACTGTGACCGCAAGTACACCTGCTATGAGTATGAAGATGGCATGGACAACATCGGCGGCGTTTATGTTGAAGATATGTCATGGAACGAAGAGACCAGGCAGTATGAAGTAACGCTCAGGCTTCCTGCCGGTCTATATCCATACAGCTTTGTCATAAACCCCGAATATTGCGAGAAGTTTGAAGGTCGTGAGAGCATTTATTGCAATGTCTATACAAAAGACGGCGAGATCAAGGGCCTTCGCAACATCAAGGAGCATTTTGAGAAAATCGCGTCAGGCCAAAAAGGGAGTATCATCCCCGATCCAAAGAATATGCCCGACGTCCCCACAGTTACCGGAAGCCAGCATAACTCCCAGTTGATAGTCGGGGACTGCACTGAATTATCATGGCTGCCCATAAAAGATCGGCAGAAGGCGGGTACAGTGTCATACATGTCTTACAAAGACATCAACGGTGATACTCAATCTCTTGGTGTATACCTCCCCAGCAACTACAGCCGTGATAAGGTTTACCGCACGATTTACGTTTCCCATGGCGGAGGCGGCAACGAGGCCGACTGGTTCCACCAGGGCGGCATTGCAAATATCATGGATAACCTTATTGCCGAAGGAAAGACGGAAGAGGCCATACTCGTGACCATGAACAACTCCGTCTATAAATGGGACTTCGAGATGATATCGCAAAATATGATCCAGTGTGTGATACCATTTATCGAGAAGCTCTTCCCGGTATATACTACCCCGGACAAGAGGGCATTCTGCGGCTTATCCATGGGCAGCATGACGACACTATTCATTTACATGCACCATGCCAGTGTATTTGATTATTACGGTGCTTTCAGCGGCGGCATGGCCCCCGGACACGCGGGTTATACCCTGGATGATCCTCATCTGAAAAATGTCAAGCTGCTGATAGGCTGCGCCGAAGAGGATATAGCCTACAACGAAAGAGAGATCGGTGTGCCGCCTACGATACGAGCCCTCAGGGAAAACAACATACCGTTCCGAACCTACTTCACGACCGGCAGCCATGACTGGTTCTGCTGGCCCCAGATGTTCGAGTATTTTGCCGCAGAAGTGCTGTGGAAGTGACCTTCACAGCACTCCCGAGCTTGCTGTTACTATGGCCTCTGCTGACTTCTCACGGCAAATCTTGTTTCATCCGCATTTCACAAATCCGTTCCATGCGCCCGTGAGTCCTCCCACGGTAAGACTCGAGACTTTCATCCCATGTGCCTTTGCGAGGGACATCCCAGACTGCATGGACGAGCAGCAACGTAGTTTGCGACCAGCTTTTATCTTTTGCTAATAGTTGGCATTGCCATTCCTATAGCGAGCTTTCACCCTTAGCTACGCACAATGTGCGCACTACGGAAAAAAACTCTTGGAATCAGGCTGATTTCCAAGAGTTTTATTTTTTTATCATTTACCATGTATACCAGACTATCAATATCTACATATGAATATTCATGAATATTCTTTTTTGAATCTTATGTATATATGCTTTATTATTCAAAATTTCTTAAAGGATAAGCTTGACCGGATAATATTAGGTTACGAGCTTTTTGAGCAGTATTTTCATTACATAAAAACTATATGGATTTCTCCCTCCGGAAAGAAGCCTTGGTGATGCATTTGGGAGCTATCAAAACCCTTCTGCTGCTGTTTACGGTACCGTTCAGGATCGAATGCATAAGGTTTATGGATTCTTTCCCTATCTCCTCACGGTCGTGGATCACCATATTTAGATAGTTGGCAAAACTGTTGATCAGATCAGTATCCTCGATGCAAATGATCGCAATGTCATCCGGCGCACGAAGATCGTTCTCATAGAAAAAGCGCAAAAGTTCGCATGCGATCGTGTCGTTGATACAGAACAGCGCGTCCGGCCGCTCCTCCGGTGATAGGAGCGACTTTCTTAAATTGCCAAAAACTTTTCATTGGAATATAGTGAGACACTTGACGAGCACGGGAACTTCCTTCAGAACATCATCGGTCAGAACAAGCATCAAAAAGACTTCTATAAGTTTGCTGTAGACGGGACAGTCAGTTACTGCCCCAGGTTCACATATCATGGTTTTCGTTATGTGAGGCTGACTGGAGCCCGGAGTTTTTCAGTTGAGGATTTTACTATCCACATTATCGGGACCGATATGGCAAGGACAGGTTTCTTTGAATGCTCTGACGAAAGGTTGACCCGGCTGAAGGAGAACATATACCGCAGCCAGCAGGGAAACATGATCTCAATACCGACAGACTGCCCCCAGCGGGAACGCACCGGCTGGACAGGTGACATGCAGATATTTGCACCTACAGCCTGCTTCAATATGGATGTCGAGATGTTTCTGAGGAAATGGCTGCTTGATATGCGCTACGAGCAGCTGCCGGACGGCCAGCTGCCACACATTATCCCATACTTTCCA
>JAAYMG010000073.1 GCA_012521525.1 Clostridiales bacterium
GAGCAGAGCCAACTTCGTCATTTCGGACGGCAGTATTGCAGTAATAGATGTTGTCGAGTCGATAACCAAAAGCAGCCGTGAATCGGGCACGGTGCTGTTCATAAACACCAAGGATCAGACCATGGTCCTTGAAGTTGCGGATCCGAACGGAACTACAAGGAATATCACCGTCAGGGTCTCGACGTCCACAAGGATCCTAAATGCAAAAAACGGTGCATATATCTCCAGCCTTAGTGCACTGGATATATATGACCAGTTGGACATATACGGGGATTACTATAGCGAGTCTGATTTCGATGCAACAATAATTGTTCTCCGGTAACCGGATTTAAGCCTGTATGGGCTTTCCGAAGAGAGTTTTCCGAAAGGGATTTGAGACACGCCGGAGCAGAACGAACAAGTGATCAAATGTATATCAAATATTACGGAAAAGAGGGGAAATCATGTCAGTAAACATTAAAGAACTCGTATCACAGATGACGCTGGAAGAAAAGGCAAGCCTGTGCTCGGGGAAAGATTTCTGGACGACAAAGGCTGTTGAGAGGCTCGGCATTCCGTCAATGTTTATGAGCGACGGGCCGCACGGTCTGCGCAAGCAGGATACGAGTGGCGACCATCTCGGGTTGAATGTCAGTGTGCCCGCTACATGCTTCCCGACTGCCGCAGGGTTAGCCAACTCATGGAACAGGGATCTTATAAGGAACATTGGAAAAGCGATCGCCACCGAGTGCCAGGCTGAGCAGGTCGCGGTAGTCCTTGGTCCCGGAGCGAACATTAAGCGCAGCCCGCTTTGCGGACGCAACTTTGAGTATTATTCCGAGGATCCGTATCTATCTGGAGAGCTTGCTGCCAGCCATATCGAAGGAGTTCAGTCCGAAGGCGTCGGCACATCGCTGAAGCACTTTGCCGTCAACAACCAGGAGACCCGCAGGATGAACGTAAACGCGGTCGTTGATGAACGCGCCCTGATGGAAATATACCTGGCATCCTTTGAAACGCCTGTAAAGAAAGCACAGCCATGGACTGTCATGTGTTCATACAACAGGATAAACGGCGAATTCGCATGCCAGAATGAGTGGCTGCTCACCAAGGTCCTCAGGGACATGTGGGGATTTGAAGGATTCGTCGTTACAGACTGGGGTGCAATGGACAAGAGGGTGGAATCCCTTATTGCCGGGACCGAGCTGGAGATGCCGGCATCGGGAGGAGTAACGGACAAGGAGATCGTCGAAGCCGTAAAGAACGGCACGCTTGACGAAGCGGTGCTCGACAGGGCGGTAACAAGATACCTCAACATCCTTTACCGCTGGGAAGAGACCAAACGTCCCGGAACCGTCTTTGACAAAGAGGCACACCACGTATTGGCCCGTAAAGCCGCGGGCGAGACGATGGTCTTGGCCAAGAATGAAGGAAACGTCCTGCCGTTCAGGAACGGGGATTTCCTCGTAATAGGCAGCTATGCGGAAAATCTGCCTTACCAGGGCGGGGGATCGAGCCATATAAATTCGACCAGGGTCGACAACCTGATCGAGGAGCTTGAAAAGCTGACCGGACGCAAAGTCTCATTCGAACCCGGATACCACAGAGACGGCAGGGAAGATGAGCAGTTGCTTTCTTCCGCAGCTGAAGCCGCAAAGAATTCCGACAATGTAATAATCGTATTGGGGCAGCCTGAAAGGTTCAGGAGCGAAGGCCAGGATCGCCCGCACATGAAGCTGGACGAGAACCAGAACAGGCTCGTGGAGGCTGTGCTGGCGGTAAAACCCGATGCTGCTGTCGTGGTGACATGCGGTTCTTCCCTGGAGCTCCCGTGGGCAGACAAGGCAAAAGCTATCCTGCTTTCTTACCTGGGCGGTCAGGCGGCAGCCGGGGCCATTGCCGATATCCTCACCGGCGCAGTCAATCCTTCGGCAAAGCTTGCGGAGACCTGGCCTGAGAGGCTTGAACACAATCCGTCGCACCTCAACTTCCCGGGCGGAGACGACGTCGTATATCACGAAAGCATATATGTAGGCTACCGCTACTATGACAAGAAAGCCATAAAGCCGCTGTTCCCGTTTGGCCATGGACTCAGCTATACCAGTTTTGAGTATTCCAATATCACTGTTGACAAAACCACAATCAATGACGATGAGACCGTCACTGTCAGCGTAGATGTCACAAATACAGGCGCCGTTGACGGCGGTGAGATCGTCCAACTGTATGTAGCTGACGTCGAAAGCAAAGTCGACCGTCCGGTCAGAGAATTGAAAGGTTTTGAAAAGGTCTTCCTGAAGAGCGGCGAAAAGAAGACGGTCAGCTTTACGCTTGACAGACGCTCATTTGCGTACTGGGATACGGAAATACACGACTGGGCAGTCGAGTCCGGTAAATTCGATATAGAAGTGGGTCCCAGCTCCGTATGCCTGCCTTTGAAGGTGACGATAGAGGTCAACGCAAAGCAGACCAGGATCAAGCCTGTTACAAGGTACAGCACCATCGGTGACATAATGGCGATACCCGGCGGTGAGGCATATTGTATGCAGATGTTCCAGCAGATGGCGAAAACCCTTGGCATTGATGTCACAGGTTCCGGCGATCAGGCCGGCGGAGAAGGAGCCGCGGCATCTGGTCCTGAGGAAGCCCTCGGAGGCATGGACATGCTGGAGCTGATGAAAGGGATACCTTTGAAGACCCTTGCATCTTTTGCCGGCGGTAATTTTGACAACAAGATGCTCGAAGGGCTGATCAGGCAGATCAACCAGTCGCTTTTGGGTATATGACAACAGGAAATTCATCCAGTTGTAATGACTTGATCAGCTGACTTTTGACCAACACTTAACCGAAGAGGATAAGTGCACACGAACAAAGCGTATAGTGCTAACAGGGGGCGCAACTTAACAGGTCAAAAACCGGGAAGTTGCCCCCTTTGCTTTTGGACCATCACCGCCATTTTCTGTTGGGTGCATCACTGTCATATTTGTGTCATGATGCCATCGAGCAAAAATATCACCATGAGCTTATCACGTGCTAAACATATAAACATATTTGCTCAACACAGTTGCTGAGGCTCTTGCATTGAATATGATTTTGATTTAAACTTATACATGTTCGTTATATAAATGCAAAGGGGAGTCAATATGTCAAAAATCACAGAAGTCTTAAAGGAAGCCAAAGTTTTTTATGTGGCTACAGTTGACGGTGATCAGCCGCGGGTAAGACCGTTTGGAGCGATCACCGACATCGACGGCGTACCGTATACCTGCACCAACAACACAAAGAATGTTTATAAGCAGCTGATGAAAAACCCAAAGGCCGAGATCTGCGGGGTTTTGCCTGACGGTAAGTGGGTCAGGATCACCTGTACGCTTGTACGCGACGACTCGGACGAGAAGCGCAGGATAATGCTGGAGCAGGAGCCGGGACTGAAGCGCATGTACAGCGTAGGCGACGGGATCTTCGAAGTATTGAGGTTCGAGAACGTTGAGGGTTATATATATTCATTTACGTCCGAACCGCAGAAAATCACTGACTGACATTCTAAAGCATGGATGATCATCAGTGGTTAAAAACCATCATAGACAAAAGTAGGTTCTTCGATTATTTGTTGTCAATATAGCACTTACAGTATTGCTAAGCGAATGCAAAAGCGATTCATGATTCACTATGGGTTTTGATCGTGCTCAGCTGTAAAAAAGGCTTTGCAAGCAAAAGCAAAGCCTTTTTCACAATTGCCGTAAAGGGTAGGGCGGCGATAAAGCCATCAAGTACAGGGCAACGATAAAGCCGTCAAGTAATGGGCTGCGATAAATTGGATAACAGTCTATCACTCTGTTCGAAAAAAACAGCCGCGCTCAGAATCGGCAGACGGCTGTTTCTCCAAAAGCATCAGGACATGTCTGACAGGGATTTGCCTGCTGTTAAGCGTCTATCTGTGAAAGTTTCTGTTCCAGGAGATCCCAGTCCACGTTCCTGATATACTGCTGAACCGCAGGGGTCTTGCGGAGATCGTTAAAGGTCACGTTTTCATCGATGTACCTGATGATATGCTCGACATTGCCAAACCGTGAGAACTCATTGATGATCGCACGTGCGCTTTCGTTTTTGAGCAGTTCGGAAATAGGTGTATCCAGGCCGAACTTACCCTGCAGGTAGCTCTTTTCGGGCATATAGCTGATCCTGTAATCACCGGCAACCAGCCTGAGCTTAACGCTGTTTCCGCATTGCTCTGCCTGCAGGTTTTCCGCACCCTGCAGCTTGCCGACGAGAGCGTCGGGCAGAACAAGCAACGCTTCAGCGTCGAAAGGAACGGTCACTTCAAATACAAGCTCACCGGAATCGGTGATTTGCCATGCAGACCTATACAATCCCGCAGCGGAGAGATATTCAGCTTTTGCGTACCTGAACCTCTTGTCGGGTTCCGGTTTTATCAAAACGCGCTTAAAGCCGGGGGAATCTTCGCAAGGACGCAGCCCGCACATGTTGCGATACATCCACTCAACTATCGAGCCGTACGAGTAATGGTTCAGTGAATTCATACCTGTTTCTGAAATCATGCCGTCGGGATTGACGGAATTCCAACGCTCCCATATGGTGGTCGCTCCCATCTTTACTTCATATAGCCAGCTTGGGAGATCTTCGTTGAGAAGCAGCCGGTAAGCCAGGTCGGGAGCACCGTTGTCAGACAGGACACGGCAAAGCAGCGGCGTTCCGATGAAACCGGTTTTGAGGTGGTAGTTGTCCTTTGCGAGCCTTTTCTTCAAAAGCCCGAAGATCTTTTCGCGGTGCTCTTCGGGAGCGATGCCCATGAACAGCGAAACCACATAGAAAGTCTGGGTATCCAGCGCGCCCCGGCCGTTGGGCGTAAAGTACTCGTCACGGATCTCTTTCAGTACGCGCTTTGAAATATCGTCATATTTCCTGGACAGATCTTCTTTTCCGAGTGCTTTTGCCGCCTTCGATACGAGGCTTGTGGAGTAGACATAGTATGCGGCTGCAAGGAAAGCGCTTTCGGTGCCGCCTATGGGGCTTAAGGGATTGTCGCCGTCAAGGGCCAGCCAGTCGCCGAAGTGGAAACGCCCCAGCCAGCCGCCGCCGTTTTTGACGTCCACGCCCGTCCTTTCTACCCAATCCACCCATGCCTTCATGGAGTTGAATTGTCTTTCGAGAGCGTGCTTATCTCCGTAATGCAGGTAAACAGTCCAGGGGATCACAGCGGCAGCGTCAGCCCAGGCACAGGCCCCTCCGGACGGGTATCCCCCTTTTTCCTTTATGGTTATTACGTCCGGAACAACGTTGGGTACGCAGCCGTCTGTCTTCAACTGTTCCATATACATATCATACATGAACTTGTCATAAAACGCGTAGGTATCCATGTTGAAACTTGCCGTGCCGCTGAATACCTGTGCATCGCCGGTCCACCCCATGCGCTCGTCGCGCTGCGGGCAATCTGTCGGAGTGTCAAGGAAGTTGTCGCGCTGGCTCCACAGTGCATTGAGGATGAGCCTGTTTACCAGCGGGTTCGAGGTCTCTATCCTTCCGGTCTCATCTAGGTCGGAGTAGACACAGCAGGCATCGAAGTCATCCAAAGAAAGTTCGCCGGGCCATCCTTCGACCTTGACATAGCGGAAACCGTAGAACGTAAAGTGTGGTTCGACTTCCGCCGGTTGGCCGTCCGAAATGTAGTGATACTCGGCCTTAGCCGTTCTCAGGTTTTCGTTATAGAAATTGCCGTTCTGAAGGATCTCTCCGTGGTACAGGGAAACCTTCGCGCCTTTGGGCGCATTGACCCGGAAACGCATCCAGCCTACGATGTTCTGGCCGACATCGATGACTGTCTCTCCGGCAGGAGTCCTTATGATTTCCCTGGGTTTTAGGACCTGTTTTACAACAACGGGAAGGCTTTTGCGGGCTGTCAGCTTTCCGAGCCTATATTCATAGGCCCTGACGTTCGCCCATTTCGAGCAGTCATAGCCCGGAGCCGACCATCCGGATTCGACCTTGTTTGCGTCAAAAGTTTCGCCGTCATAAATATTGCTGTCGAGCACAGGCGACGCAAAAGCTTTCCATGTGGTGTCCGTGCCGAAGACCAATTCTCGGCCGTCTTTCAGCCTTATCCTGATCTCACAAAGGAAGCAGAACCTGTCAATGTACAGGTTTTCTGCGAAATCTCCGAATCCGAATCGGCCCTTTGCCCATCCGTTTCCGAGGATGGCCCCGACGGCATTATCGCCTTTTGCGAGCATTCCGGTAATATCATAAGTTTGGTATTGGGTCCACATATCATATGCATTGTAATAGGGCGTAAGGTACTCATTGCCGACGCGTTTCCCGTTTATCTCAATGTAGTAAAGGCCAAGCCCGGTCGCATAGACGCGTGCGGATTCAACTTCTTCGTCGATGCGAAATTCTTTGCGCAGGTACGGATGGATCTTTTTATCTTCCCAATCCGGGGTGATCCATTCAGCTGCCCAGGGCTCGTCCATTTTTGACGTTTCGAACCATGCGGTCTCGCTCGTCGCGCTGTCCCCGGCGTCGCCGGTGACGGAGACACGCCAGAAATAGCGGGTCCTGGGTTCGAGGTCCAGTTCGGGGACAAAACC
>JAAYMG010000074.1 GCA_012521525.1 Clostridiales bacterium
GCTTGTCGTTGTGCCCGAAGAGCTGTTCAAATCAGTCTCAACTCAAAAAACTCCGCAGGGAGCCGTGTTCTTCTGCAGGCGTCCCGATATTCCGAAAATGCTTCAAGACGGAAATTATGTAATATTGGACGGAGTACAGGATCCCGGCAACGTGGGGACCGTCATAAGGACCGCTGCTGCATTCGGCTTGCGCGGCGTGATAGTTTGCGGCGCGTCTGCCGATCCGTTCGGACCGAAAGCGGTCCGGGCATCGATGGGTGCTATTTTCCGTCAGGCTGTCTATATCATGGAATATGATGAACTGTTTGCGGCCTTCAATGGCATGGGCATACCTCTCATTGCTGCCATGCCGTCGGGAGATGCTTTGGACATCAGGAGACTTGAAAAGGACCCCGTGGCCGTGGTGATAGGCAGTGAAGGCAGCGGAGTAAGTCCCCGGGTATTGGAGAAATGCTTGGATGCCGTTACGATACCGATGGTGCAGGGAACGGAGTCGCTCAACGCTGCAGCCGCTGCCGCTGTACTGCTGTGGGAAATATCGGGAAGGAAAGTTTAGTATATTAGTATAAATCTCGTTAGTATATATCTCGGCCGGTAAAAATCATTCTTGTGTTGAGGGAAAAGAATGGATGAACTGCTTTGGATATGGCTGTCTTCGCTGAAGGTAGATGCTCAAAAAAAGCTGCGGCTCCTGCGGCATTTCAAATCGATAGAGAGGCTGTACGAAGCTGATGCGGAAGCATATATGTCAACAGGCCTGATAAAGGGATCAAGCCTGAAGCACCTGACTGATAAAAGCCTGGATACGGCAGAAAAGATCATGGAAAAGTGCCTGGCGGCAGGAGTCAGAATGCTTGCCATCGATGACGGGGATTATCCGGAAAGGCTTGCGAATATTGACGATGCGCCTGTTGTGTTGTATTATAAGGGGACACTTCCATCCTTTGACAGTGAGCCGGTCATTGCGGTGGTAGGATCGCGGAACAGCACCGTCTACGGGCATATGGCAGCCGAGAGGCTTTCATACGAAATGTCTGTGTGCGGAGGCCACATCGTTTCCGGCCTGGCAAAAGGCATTGACGCGGCAGCCCATAGCGGGGCGCTGCTCGCCGGGAGGCCGACGACAGCGGTATTGGGTTGCGGGCCGGACATAATTTATCCCAAAGAAAACAGGCGCCTATATGAAGAAATTTCGGTCCGGGGCTGTATATTATCTGAATATCCGCCGGGAACTCCTCCGCTGCGGCATCATTTTCCGGAGCGAAACAGGATAGTCAGCGGGTTGAGTGTCGGCGTTGTTGTGATCGAAGCGGGGCTCATGAGCGGAGCGCTTATTACAGCACGCCTTGCCGCCGACCAGGGAAGGGATGTGTTCGCGGTACCGGGCAATATAGATGTGCCGGAAAGTGCGGGTTCAAACAGCCTGATCCAGAGCGGGGCAAAACTGGTGATGCAGGGGTGGGACGTTCTGACCGAGTATGAAGGACTGTTTCCCGACAAGCTTTACAAAAGCATAAACGGTAATAATTATGCATATACGAAAACTGCAGGCAGCAAAATGCCTGATCGTCCACAGACCGTTTTTGCCGAAATCGGGACGGCAAACGATGATAATATAAGAACAGTGACTGATCCGCTGAATAAAACGGGAGCGAATAATTTAGATTATAATCAAAAAAGTTTGGAATATTTAAGAAAAGACTTTACAGAACTGCAGATGAGGATTATATTGTCATTAGCAAAAAGGCCGATGCACCTGGACCAAATCATTGAGGAATGTGATCTTACGGCTGCAAAGGCACTTGCAGAGTTGACGATCCTTGAGATAAAAGGCGCTGTTACACAGCTGCCCGGAAAATGGTTTTCTGTTTCTCGCACGATTTGACCAGGAAGGATTTGGATAGATGGCAGATTTGGTTATTGTTGAATCTCCGGCTAAGGCAAGGACGATCGAGAAGTATTTGGGCCGGGGCTACAAAGTAGAGGCGTCCATGGGCCACCTCAGGGATTTGCCGAAGTCAAAACTCGGTGTGGATATCGAGGCCGGTTTTGAACCCCAGTATATTCCGATAAAGGGCAAGGAAGAGCGGATACGCCAGTTAAAGCAGGCAGTCAGGGAAAGCGAAAAGGTTTACCTGGCCACCGACCCCGATCGCGAAGGGGAGGCAATTTCCTGGCACCTCAAGGAGCTTCTGGAGATACCTGACGAAAAAGCGTATCGTGTCACTTTCCATGAGATCACAAAGAACGTGGTCGTGGAATCGTTGAAAAACCCGCGACCGATAGATACCAATCTTGTTGACGCGCAGCAGGCTCGTCGGATACTTGACAGGATAGTCGGTTACAAGATCAGTCCATTGCTCTGGCGGAAGATCAGGAGAGGTCTTTCGGCAGGACGCGTGCAGTCGGTCGCAACGAGAATAGTGGTCGACCGCGAAAATGAGATACGCTCTTTCGTCCCGAAGGAATATTGGACTCTTGAGGCCGAACTGAGTTTTGATAAGGCACATAACTTTACGGCAAAGTTCGTAGGCGACAGGAACGGCAAGATAGAGCTGGCGAACGAAGAACAGACACGCAAAATAATGGATTCGGTATCCGGTTCCGAGTTCACGGTGAATTCCGTCAAAAACGGGCAGAAAAAGCGCCAGCCTGCGCCGCCCTTCATAACATCCACGCTGCAGCAGGAAGCTTTCCGGAAGTTCAATATGCAGTCGCGACGGACGATGGCCGTGGCGCAGCAATTGTATGAGGGCGTTGACCTCAAGGAGCATGGGACCGTCGGTCTTATAACATACATGAGGACCGATTCGCTTCGACTGTCCGAAGAAGCTGTCGCGGCCGCAAGAGAGCTGATCGCAGGCAGGTACGGAAAGGAATACCTGCCAAAAACGGCAAGAAAGTATAAAGGTAGGGACAACTCCCAGGATGCCCATGAAGCGATCAGGCCTGCGGACGTTACCATAATCCCCGAAGACATCAAAAAAGACCTGACTCCCGATCAATACAAGTTGTACAAATTGATCTGGAGCAGATTTATCGCCTGCCAGATGGAAAACGCGGTATTTGACACCCAGACGGTCGATATTGAATCTGCAGGCTATATCTTCCGCGCAAACAGTCAGCGCATGCGCTTTGCCGGTTTTATTTCAGTGTATGAGGAAGGCAAGGATGACCCCGAAGAGGAGAAAGTGGCAATATTGCCTGCTCTGAGTGTGGGTGACAAGCTTGACCTCCTGGAGCTGAAACCGGAACAGCATTTCACTCAGCCTCCGCCGCGTTATACCGAAGCCACTCTTATAAAAGCCCTGGAGGAATACGGAATAGGAAGACCTTCCACCTATGCGCCTATCCTTTCCACCATACAGGAGAGGGAATATGTGCGCAAGGAAAACAAGAGCCTCGTTCCGACACCTCTTGGGGAAGTGGTCACCGAGTTGATGAAGAACAACTTCAGTGATATCGTGGACGTAGATTTCACGGCTAAAATGGAGGAAAGCCTGGACAGGGTCGGCATGGGCCAGGAGGCCTGGAGGGACCTTCTTTATCGGTTCTATAAGCCTTTCTCGGAAGACCTGGACCGCGCAGAGCAAAACCTCGAACGCATCAAAGTCCCCGACGAGGAGACGGATGTGATATGCGAAAACTGCGGAAGCAAAATGGTGATCAAGAGCGGGAGGTTCGGAAGGTTCCTGGCATGTCCCAATTACCCGGACTGCAAAAACACCAAGCCCATAACCGAACCGACTCCCGGCATGTGTCCCAAATGCGGCAGCACCATACTCAAGAGGAAATCCAAGAAGAACTTTACTTACTACGGATGTGAAAGAAATCCTGCCTGTGATTTTATGACATGGGATGTCCCGGTGGCGGACATCTGCCCGGAATGCGGCAAAACCATGTTCAAAAAATCCGGACGGGGGATGCGTAAACCGTTTTGCGCCAATCCGGAATGCCCGAACTTCCTGCCGGAAGACCAGAGAGGATATAAAAAGAAGTCCCCGGAGGGTGAGGAAAAGGACGGCGGGAAATAGAAACGGAAGACCGGAGACCGCAATTGATGGGCAATAATAAAGCGGTAAGTCCGGAAAAGTTTCAGGAATACGAAAAAGTCAGCCCGGGAAGTCAAAGGAAAAAGAGGTGGGTCGAATGTCAGAAAATTTGCCGATCGTCACGGTGATCGGTGCCGGTCTGGCAGGAAGCGAAGCTGCATGGCAGCTTGCTGAGGCCGGGATCGACGTAGAGCTGTGGGAGATGAAGCCGTCAAAGATGACTCCTGCACACCGCTATGAGGGATTTGGCGAACTTGTCTGCTCGAACTCCCTCAGGGGCGCAGGCCTGGACACAGCCCCGGGACTTTTGAAGGAAGAACTCCGCCGCTTCGGTTCATTGATCATGAAGTGCGCCGATGAGACACAGGTCGAAGCGGGAGGGGCGCTGGCCGTTGACCGGACGGCTTTTTCCGATGCGATCACAAGGCATATTTTAAATCACCCGAAGATCCGGATCATCAGACAGGAAGTGAAGGAGATACCGCAGACCCGTCCCGTCATCATCGCGACAGGACCGCTGACGACCGACCCGCTCGCATCCTCGATACTGGAGTTTTTCGACGGAGAAGACGCACTCAGTTTCTATGATGCCGCGGCTCCCATAGTCAGGTTCGATTCGATCGATATGTCAAAGGCGTTCTTTGCGTCGCGTTACGGAAAGGGATCGGCAGATTATATAAACTGCCCGATGGATCACGACGAGTACTCAGCTTTCCACAGGGAGCTGGTCAACGCAAAGCAGGCACCCATGCAGGGTTTTGAAGACAGCAAAGTCTTTGAGGGCTGTATGCCTATAGAGGTGATGGCAAGGCGCGGGTTCGACACCCTCCGCTTCGGCCCTCTGAAACCTGTGGGGCTGGTCGATCCAAGAACGGGACAAAGGCCATATGCTGTAGTCCAGCTTCGCCGGGATAACAGGGAAGGGACCCTGTATAATATCGTAGGGTTCCAGACACATCTCACTTTCGGCGAGCAGAAGCGCGTATTCTCAATGATACCGGCTTTGGAGAAGGCCGAGTTTGAGCGATACGGCGTGATGCACCGCAACACGTTCATCAACTCTCCGAAACTCCTGACCAGATTTTTCGAGGCACGCATAGATAAAGACGTCTTGTTTGCCGGACAGATCACCGGTGTGGAAGGGTATATCGAGTCGACGGCGTCGGGCCTGTATGCAGCCATAAACCTGGCCAGAAGGCTGAAGGGCGAGCCTCCGATCGAGCTGGACGCAGACACGGCGATAGGTGCTCTGTCGCTTTACATCAGCGGGGGCTGCGACTCCGAGTTTCAGCCGATGAATATCAACTTCGGTCTTTTAAAACCGTTGGGGGTAAAGATAAAAAAAAGACGCGAACGCAACCTGGAGATGAGCAGGCGTTCGCTTGAGACAATTGAAAGGCTAAGGAGTGTTACAAATGAAAATCATCGTTGACGTGATGGGCGGCGACAACGGTCCCGGCGTCTTTGTCAAGGGCGCACTGATGGCTGCGGAGGAGTTCAACGTGTCGATCTGCCTTGTGGGCAGGGGTGAGGAGATCCTTCAGGCCTTACGGGACGAAGGATACGATAACATCCCGCAGGGGATCGAGATCGCACACGCTTCCGAGGTCATTGAGATGGAGGATGACCCGTCGACTGTCGTGAGGGTAAAGAAGGACTCGTCGATGCTTGCCGGACTGAAAATGCTTGCCGACGGCTATGGGGACGCGCTTGTTTCCTCGGGAAATACGGGTGCCCTTCTGTCCGGGTCGACGCTTACGGCAAAGAGGATCAAGGGGATACGAAGGGCAGCCCTCGCTCCGATAATACCGACACTCAAAGGCAAGGCCATCCTTATCGATTGCGGAGCGAATATAGAGTGCACGCCTGAATACCTGTTGCAGTTCGCTTATATGGGCTCGGCTTATGCGGAACATATTCTTGATATTTCGAATCCGAGAGTTGGACTGCTGAATATTGGAGTCGAAAAAAACAAGGGTACGCAGCTTCAGCAGGAGACCTACAGGCTGTTGACTGAGGCAGCCGAAAACGGACGCATCAACTTTATCGGAAACATCGAAAGTCGCGATATAATGTTCGGGGTTTGTGACGTCATCGTTACCGACGGTTATTCCGGAAACATATTCCTCAAGACCATGGAAGGCATGGGCATGATGTTCATTGAGTTGCTGCGGAACCTGTTCGGTAAAAGCACGAAGACAAAGATCGCTGCTCTGATGGTAAATGACGGGATCAGGGACATGAGAAAGCTGATGGACTACAACGAGACCGGCGGTGCTCCGCTCCTGGGCATATCGAAGCCGATCATCAAGGCGCATGGGTCGGCCAAGGCATATACCGTGCGGTCAGCGATCAAACAGGCTATAATGTATGTCAATTCGGGTATTATAGATGATATAACTGCGAATATCGACTATATGCGGGTAGATAACCCTGCCAAACAGCAGGCAGCCGAAAATGGACAGAATTGACCAAATCCACTTGACAAGGGATTTAATTCTGCATATTATTCTTTTTAGAGGTCTGCAGGGAGATTCCAATCATGTCTCGGTAACTTGTGCGGACCTCATAAATTGGCAGAGATTCGGAATTGGGGAGGTGACATACAATGGTATTTGAAAAGGTTGCAAAGATGCTTGCCGAGCAATTTGGCGTTGATGAGAGTACTATTACAATGAAAACTAGCTTCGAGGAAGATCTGGGTGCTGACTCGTTGGATATTGTTGAACTTACCATGATGCTCGAAGAAGAGTTCGATCTGGGTGAGATAGAGGACGGGGACCTGGAAGGTCTGAAGACGGTCGGTGACGTTGTCGAGTTGATTACATCAAGAAGCCAGGACGAATGAGAATTATGTTGGCGTCTCCGGTTTATAATGCCGGAGACGCATTTACAAATCCAGGCTATTTATGGGCATGAACGGGGTGTCAGCGTGGTCGAATTTGAGGAAATCATCGGGTATAAGTTCAGGGACGAATCCCTTATAAGGACATCAATGACTCACAGCTCTTACGCAAACGAAAACAAGGGCTCGGGAGTGTGCAGTTATGAGCGCCTTGAGTTTTTGGGGGATGCGATCCTCGGATTTGTGACCGCAGAATTTCTCTACCGCAACCGTCAAAATGCGGAAGGTGACCTTACGAAAATGCGTGCAGGTATCGTTTGCGAAGCAAACCTGGTGCGCGTAGCCGAGAAACTGAAGATAGGGAATTTTCTGCTGCTCGGCAAGGGCGAAGAGCAATCGCAGGGGAGGAAAAGGCAGTCGATCCTGGCCGATGTCGTGGAGGCTACGATCGGAGCGATATATCTTGACGGTGGGATCGACGAAGCAAGAAAATTTATCGAAAGGTTCATCCTGTGTGATGCGGCAGATATCTGCCCGGGTTCCAGCAGGGACTATAAAACGGAGCTCCAGGAACTGGTCCAGCGTGTGAAGGACAACACTTTGAGCTACCAGCTGGTGGCCGAGAGCGGGCCGGATCACAACAAGATATTTGAAATAGAAGCCCTGGTCAACGGCAAGCCTGTCGGACGGGGAAAAGGGAAGTCAAAAAAAGAAGCGGAACAGGCGGCGGCAAGCGACGCGCTGAACCGAATCGGCAAGAAAGGTACAATATTGAAATGACTCCACGTCGGTCCATAATACCGGTTTTCATTCCGCACCTGGGATGCCCCTGCAGGTGCGTGTTTTGTAATCAAAATTCAATAACATCGGTTGATGATAGCAAAGTTGCCTGCTCAGAAAATGACAAAAACTCCGGGAATGCCTGTCACGGGGACCTGACGCTATCCGGCATCGGCATAACGAAGGGCATGCCGATGCCTTCGGAAATAGGAAGCATTATAGAAGACGGTATCTCAAAGGCCGGAAAGGGTGCCGAGCTGGCATTCTACGGGGGCAGTTTTACGGCCATACATCCCTCTTTGATGAGATCGTACCTGGAGGCGGCATATCCATATGTCTCCGGGGGACTGATCGGGAGCATACGCATTTCCACACGTCCCGATGCAATAGATAACGAGATCCTGTGCCGGTTGCGGTATTACGGCGTTCGTACGATTGAACTCGGTGCACAGTCAATGGACGACCGGGTCCTGAAATTGTCCAAACGCGGTCATACCGCCGCAGACACCGAAAGGGCCGCAAAACTGATCCGCCGGATGGGCTTTTCCCTTATACTGCAGATGATGGTAGGCCTTCCGGGCGAAACTCCGGGATCTCCGATGACGACTGCTCACAGGATCGCTGATCTGGAGCCGGATGGGGTGAGGATATACCCGACCGCCGTTATCAGAGGGACAGAGCTGGAACAAATGTGGAAAAGCGGCGAGTATACGCCTCTTTCATTCGACCAGGCTGTTGAAATATGTGCGGACCTTGTCGGCTTTTTTGATTCAAAGGGGATATCGGTGCTGAGGGTCGGACTGAACCCTTCCGAAGACCTATCGGGAGAGATAGCGGCAGGAA
>JAAYMG010000075.1 GCA_012521525.1 Clostridiales bacterium
CATCGACCTTCGGCCTTCCCAATGTTGATGTCGTCGCGATGATCTGGCGGTTCAGATTCGATATCGAAACAAGGTCCTTGTCAACTATGGCGATCCTGCCGACCCCGCTCCTCGCGAGAGCCTCGGTGCAGAATCCGCCGACACCGCCGACCCCGAATACTGCGACAGACGACTTTCTTAGTTTCTCCAGTGCTTCGCTGCCCAGCAGCAGCTCGGTCCTTGAAAAAGAATGCTCGTCGACGTTCATAGTCTGTCACCACTTCTAACGGAAATGATCAGGTCCTTAAGGCTTTCTTCGAAATTTACGCCAAAACGTACGTCGGTTCCGGCTTCCTTTGTCCTGGCAATGCTGGAAACCGTAAAATCCACGGCGATCCGTGCGGAGCTTTCCAGCGAATGCCCGCTCAGCAGCGATGCGCAAAGTGAGCTGCCGAATACGTCACCCGTACCGTGATAATAACCTTCGATCCTCCTGGCCATCGTATATGTGATCGAACCTTTCTCAGCATCGAAGTTTGCCGTTCCTATATTATCATCGTCAAAATATACGCCGGTAAGAACGACCTGCTTTGCCCCAAATCCTGCCAGGCCTTCAACTATTTCATGGATATACTCTTCCGTATATGGTCCTTCCGTGTACGGTTTCTCAAGAAGAAACACCGCTTCAGTCATGTTCGGGATGAGGACATCCGCCTTTTTGGCAAGCCTTTTCATATTTCTGGGGAAATCAGGGGTAAAATTCTTATACAGCACCCCGTAGTCGGCCATGACCGGATCTACAATGATCTTTGTTCCGTCACCGCGCAGCAGATCAAAAACTTCTTCCAAAATCTCAAGCTGCTTGATGGAACCGACATATCCCGAATAAATTGCGTCAAACTCGAGACCGATGGATTTCCAATGCCTGGCGATCGGCATGATGTCATCGGTAAGGTCCCTGAAGGTATAGCCTTCAAAACCGCCGGTATGCGTTGAAAGGACCGCCGTCGGGATCACGCTTACTTCGATCCCGACAGCCGAAATTATCGGAAGGGCTACGGTAAGCGAACACTTCCCAAAACATGAGACATCATGTATTGCCGCGATTCTCTTCTGCCTTTCCATTTCTTACTCCTCGAAATAATGTGTCGAATAAAACGATTGTTGTTAATTATATTACCTTTGATTTCTAAAATCAAGGAAATAATAAACTCAAACAGTCAGCAGGAAATTTTACAGGAGAAATTAAAGTATGACGTTTATTGAGCTTTATAACCGCATATTGAAAGCGGAAGTCGAAGGCAACCTGGATAGAGAACTGGATTCCCTGGGGACGTACTACTACGATCCCCACCACATCGACTGCCTGCTGCACCCGGAAAAATGTACTCCGGTCTGGCGCCTTGGCGATTGCTCCGACTGCAGCGACGAGGACAAAGAGCTTTGCGCGGGCAGGTGCCTTTTCGAAGCGATAACCATTGACGAAAAAGGAAACGCAGCTATCGACCCGGACAAATGCGTAGGCTGCGCCGAATGCCTGGAGAAGTGCAGGAAGAACAATCTCGCGGAGAGAAAAGATCTCATAGCCGCTCTTGCAGCGATCAAAAACGCGGATGCTCCTGTTTATGCATTGGTCGCTCCGGCATTCATAGGTCAGTTCAGCAAAGACGTCACCCCCGGAAAACTAAGGAGCGCATTTAAAAAGCTGGGTTTTGCGGGTATGGTCGAGGTAGCGCTGTTTGCAGATATACTTACTCTTCGTGAAGCGCTTGAGTTCAACCGGCGCGTCATCCATGAGGAAGATTTCCTCCTTACGAGCTGCTGCTGTCCGATGTGGATAGCCTTGATACGAAGGATATACAAGCAGTATATCACCCATGTCCCCGGTTCGGTTTCCCCCATGATAGCATGCGGCCGCTCGATAAAAAAGCTCGAACCCGGTGCCATAACGATTTTTGTCGGTCCATGCCTTGCAAAAAAGGCTGAGGCCAGGGAACCGGATATCAGGGACGCGGTCGATTATGTCCTGACGTTCGATGAAGTTTCCCAGCTGTTTGAAGTTACCGGTATCGACCCGGCAGAACTGGATGAGGATATGCGTGACCATTCCTCCCTGGGAGGACGCATATATGCGAGGACGGGCGGGGTAAGCGAAGCCGTAAGCGCGGCCGCCGAGCGGCTGTCCTCCGGCAACTCCATGCCGGTCCGGGCGATACAGGCAAACGGCATCCGCGAATGCAAGGCTTTGATGCAGCAGCTGCAGGAAGGAAAGATCCGCCACAATTTTATCGAAGGCATGGGATGCGTCGGCGGTTGCGTAGGAGGTCCCAGGGCTATCATAGATCGTGAACTTGGCCGGTCCAACGTCGATGAGTACGGCAAGCTCGCCCAGTTTGATACGCCGATAGATAATCCGTATGTCATCGAACTGCTGAACAGGCTCGGATTTGAAAAAGTGGAAGACCTCCTGGCTGAAGAATCGATGTTCACCAGAGATTTCTCCTGAGGTTTGAATAATTTTTCATATCGGATTCAGGCTATAGGGAGAAAAATCGAAACAGTTTATCAGAAGGCGCAGTTCGTGTTCATCTGTGTCCTTACGATAATAAATCAATTTAATATTTTGATATAAGGAGTGTTCGGAATGATTGCTAAACTTGACAGAGACGGTTGCATTTCCTGCGGACTCTGCTCGGAAATCTGCCCTGAAGTTTTTCGCATGGCTGACGACGGCATAGCTGAAGTCTGGCAGGAGGAAGTTCCTGAAGAAGTTGAGGATGCCGCTGTCGAGGCCCAGGAAAGCTGCCCGGTATCAGTTATCACTGTAGAATAATCGCTCGCATACTCAAGTCAGATCCTTATCCGTTTACCGGTATATAACTGAAAAGCAGGCAGACAAGCTAAAGGAGAGGTCTATTTCCTCTCCTTTTTGCATCGTCATAACAGTATCCTGTAAATTTATGTTGAAACGATCATGGGCGAATTATCTCAACGGCATTATGAATGTTGGCTATTTCCACCCGGGTATGCTCCCCGCCAAATTCTCCGTCCAATGTCCAGGATAGTGGCTCATCGCTTTCAAAGACGATCCTGTCGGTATGGACGAGAGTGAGATCTCTGTGGTCATAGTGGCCCTTGGCAAGTTCCACGATCATCTCGCTGAACTCGGCCGTACTTTTCGGTCTTCTTATGAGCAGGACCTCGAATTTTCCGTCTGAAAAATCGACCGCTTTCCTGTCCATCTTCAACACGCCGCCTGCCTGCAGTGTGTTCATTACTCCTCCGAACAAAAACTCGTTTTCTTCCGTTA
>JAAYMG010000076.1 GCA_012521525.1 Clostridiales bacterium
CCCGGTTCCGTTGCCGGTTTGATGAACGTTACGCCGACCCACATTATGAGAGTCACCAGCAGCAAACCTGAGATCAGACCCAGGGCTCCCCCTGCCAGCCTGTTCAGCGTATTCAAAACGGGGGCTTTTCCTATCAGAGAAATCAACCGAAAGACCAGCCGCACCAAAACCTGAATGACAGCAAAAGCCACTATGAACAAAAGTATGTACGCTATCCTTTCAGATATTACTTCAGCCGCGGCTTCCAGAATATCTTTTCCGGTATCACTGATTTGCTTTCCGATGATATCGATAGTTCCCTCAAAAGAAAACCTTGGCAAACTTGACGACTCCATTATGCCTGACAGAGAATCGCTGGCTGCATCAGTCAGTCCTCCCCCGCCTTCAAGCACTGCGCCCTGGGGTATCCCGCCCCCTTCAGCGGCGAGGTTCAGAGACTTCAGGACCCGGGGGCAGATCCACGCCTTCGCAAGCCAGCCGCTGAACTTTTCGGCTATGAAGGTCCCCCCGAATATTCCGGCGACCATTGCCACCATACCTGAAAGGGACATTATCAGCCCTCTTGACAGTCCGCGAATTACAAAAACGACTATTATTCCCAAGACGATCAAATCGAGTATGATTCCGGGTGTCATGCTTTCACCTACCGCATTTTTGATTTATAAACGTACTTATTTTCAGCAGGTATTGCTTTCCAACTATTATATCATAACAGACAGCGCAATCCAAGCTGCATCTATTGAAGAGCAGTGATTTGTTCTGTATAATTAGATAAACAGGATTTTCAGGCAGCGATACCAAAATTTATTGAGCGGAGAGGTATCAATGGACTACAAAACGGTAAAGGACAGGAAATTCATAATCTTTGATTTCGACGGAACTATCTATGACAGCGGCCCGGGCGTGATGAAGGGGGCACGATATGCCCTGGAGTCGTTCGGCATAAAAGTCGGGGACCTCGAGGAGCTGCGGGGCTTCAACGGTCCGCCGCTTTGGGACTCATTCATGGAGTTTTACGGTTTCACATGGGAGCAGGCCGACATAGCAGTGAAAAAGTACCGCGAATACTACGAAGCAGAGGGAATAAAGGACGGGATGATCTATACCGGCATTCCCGAACTGCTCAGGGATTTGAAGCGCAGCAACAAGACCTTGATACTTGCCACCTCAAAGTCCCAGCACTACTTTCCGCGCATCCTTGAAAACCTCGGAATAGAGGATTGCTTCGACATCGTCGTAGGAAGCTCCAGTGACGGTTCTCGCTCTTCAAAGGAGGACGTGCTTGACTATGCGCTCAAGCTGGCAGGCATAACCGATAATAGTGATGCGGTGATGGTCGGGGACAGGAAATTCGATGTGATAGGAGCCAGAGCTTTTGGAATAGAAACCATCGGTGTTTTATACGGCTACGGCAGCCGTGAAGAGTTCGAAGCGGCGGGTGCCGACTATATAGCGGAGGACATCGAGGCTCTGCGCAGGCTCCTCCTGGGATAGTTGAACGGCAGCCTTGCCTGTTCAACTTTTTATTCTGATCGAGGAACTTTCTGGAACTTTTTCAGTCGTAATATATAGCAAATATGGCAGGCTTTTGACGGAATATTTGAAAGGAGTGCGACCCGATGTCCAATTCAAAAAGAACAAAATACTGTCCCCGCTCAAACGTAACGCAAAAAAGGTTTCTTTTTTCAGCTGTGTCGATAATTTTATCCCTTCTGCTCATGACCTCTATAAGTTCCGATACATATGCAGCAGCTGATGCCGTTCCGATCAGCGCCCCCATTGACAGGGCAACGACTGTCGCTGGCGGCAAAATCGACGAGCGGCTTGCTGAAGTGACGCTCCTTGTTAAAAACAAGCTTGATATCGGTGACCATTACACAAGTTTCAGTGGTTCTCTTCTTGATAAGAGCATCCGTGAAATGTGGACTCTCTACTGGTCCACTGACACAGAATCGCTCAGCGTGGATGCCGACGGTTCCGGTAAAGTATATAGTTATTCAAGATACGTTTATACCACTGACTATCGTTATTCGTACGACTTCGCTCCCAAATTCCCGTCAGTGACGAGGGACCAGGCCAAGGCCGTGGCAGAAGCCTTCCTCGGCAGGGTGCTGGACGTCAATGAGAGCTGTGATTTGTCGCAAACGGACCAGTATGCGATCGCTTCGGACGTGGACTACTACTACTTCTACGGTACCCTGAAATTAAACGGCATGGAAACTCCGATCGGTATAAGCGTAAGGGTGTCGACTTCCGATTTGAGTGTCAGTAACTTCAACCGCAGCGACCAATACACGGTTTATCTGGACAAAATACCGTCATCCGATCCGTTGACGTCCAAAGAAACAGCCTTTGGTCTGCTTGCCGGTACCCTGAAAATGAAGCTTGAATATGTACCCATACAAGGCGGAAAAGACGAACCGGTGAAGGCAGTATTACGGTATCTTCCCATTTCGACGGGCAGCTATGTTGTTAACGCAAAAACCGGAAAACTGATAAATATAACGAAATTGTATGACGATATAATGAGGGGTGAAGTGCCCTCCGCTGCTACCGCGGATGAGGGAGCGGCGGGGTCATCGTCCAAAGCGTCATTGACCGAGACCGAGCTTGAAGGGATCTCAAGGCTGGAGGGAGTCCTTGACAGAGCCGAACTGGACACAAAGGCAAGGCAGATCACCGAGTTCGGGATCGATACGGAATATGTCCTCAATGAAGTCAACTATTATCAGGATAGAGATGCCGATAGAGTCTACGCGTACCTTACATACTACAAAAAGATAGTTCCCCAAAATGGTGAGTACGTATCATTCTCATACAAAAACCTGGTCCTCGACGCCAAATCAGGTGATATATTGAGCCTCAGCACCTACTATTCCGGCGCCGATGATTACTCAAAAGTCGAGCGCAGCAGGGATAAGCTGAGAAAAAATGCTGAAGCCTTCCTGCGGAAGTATTTCGGAAAATACTTCGAGAAGACGGATCTGTATGAAGACCCGGCGATCATGATCCCCTATAAAGAACTCTACAGCAGATACAGCCCGGCGGAGAGTTTTGTCTTTGCGCAGAAGGAAAACGGCTACTTCTTCCCGACAAATTCCCTCAACGTTTCGGTCAATGCCCAGACCGGCACGATAGACAGCTTTTACAGGAATTGGAACGAAAACGTAGTGTTTGATTCCGCAGACGGGATAATAAGCAACGATGCCGCATGCGCCTCGTATGCCAAAGTCTATGAAACGAAACTCTCTTATGTTTCCCTTCCGGTCGAACTGGACCCCTCCCGTCCGGAACTGATACGCTACATCGATCTTGGATACTCATACATATATGAACTCATCCTCGGCTATACTCTGGAAACCGACAAATATATCATCGGAGTAGACCCCAAAACCGGCGAAGTCATAACAGTGGATTACGCTCAAACCGCAAAGCCGGTCGTGTACGAAGATATTTCCGGTCATTACGCCGAGAATAAGCTTCTGAAACTTGCCGAGTACGGGATCGGGTATCCGGGTACGAAGTTCCGCCCGTCGGAAAAACTGACTCAGCTTGACATGATCCTGCTGCTTTTGAGTGCCGACGGATATCGCTACGATACGGATGATCTGACTGACGACATGATCGAAGATGCCTACAACGCGGCGTACTATCGCAGGATCGTCACGAGAGACCAGAAGGATCCAAAAAAGCTCATGACCCGTGCCGACGTCGTGCGGACGATACTCCGCATGTCAGGCTATGATAAGACGGCGGATCTGAAGGGGATCTACATATGCAACTTCAGCGATGCGTCATTGATAAAGGCAGAAGATTATGGGTATTTTGCTATAGCTCAAGGTCTCGGGATCATACACGGGGACGATAAGGGCAACGCAAGGCCTTATTCGACGATCACCCGAGTTGAAGCCGCACTGATGCTCTATAACTTCATGTCAAGATGATCCGTCCGAAACGACTGCAAGACGATCTTTTGAGTAAAAACAGGGACGGGGGTATTGTTCCAAGCGGAACATCCCCTGTCCCCGTTTTCATTCTGCGACACCATTTCATCCTTCAGGTGTCCGGTTTTTATTTACTCTTCTTGCGCGATAAAATCAAAATACCCAGGCCATAAAATACGATCGCGCTTACGATAAGTACCATAAGGCTGAACGTCAGATCGGTAGTATATGATCCGATTTTGTAATGCAGTCCCATTTCGGTCCTGAAAACGTCCGCGTATTCCGCCGGAGCACCCGAAAACACCGCTTTCATTGGCACTTCCATCATGAGGTTCCTGTACAGCGTCACGGCGTGAGCCGGAGGGAAAAACTTGATGACCCACTGGATCCCTTCCGGAAGGACCCCCGCCGGGACATAGATCCCGCATAAAAAGCCTATGATCGTACCTATGATCGTACTGGCAACTCCAAAGGCATTCGAAGTCCTGATCGGTGAAACTATAAGTAAAATGAGCGCACTGCTTGACAGCACGGAAAGGAGCATGCATCCAAACAGCTTTATCGCCGTGGTGACGGGAAGCAGTTCACCTCCGCCCAGGACGATGTAGACTTCTGCGCAGACGAATGCCAGCACCGTCATTATCAGACCTATAACATAGCTGCTTATAATATATCCCGCGGCGATCGTCCTCCGTTTCAACGGTGCGGAGTAGAAATCCTTTGTTATGAAACGCGTTTCGTCTACGACCATGGTTCCGTAAGCTCCAAGAGTTGTGGTAACCGATGTCACTCCCAGTATCCCCGCCATTATCCAGCTGTCCATCAGAAACCGCGTCTGTTCCGAGTCGGCGTAATTTGAGGTATATAAGTCACCGAGAAACAATATGTACAGTCCGAACGTGATAATGACTGAGAGCATCGAGAAAAACACGGTCGCTTTGTCCCGAAAATAGATGAGCAAGTTTCTCCTGAGGAGGTTTATCATTCCCTTATCTCCTTTCCGGTGACGTTTATGAAGACATCGTCCATGGTCCCCCTTACGACCTCAAAACTCCTGATCATGTCCCGGAACCTGTTTATATGGGGGATCGCGTCAAGCGAGCTTTCCACTTCTATCGAGATGACTCCTCCGCCTGAATCGAATTCTATGTTTGCCTGCCTCAATTGGGATTCCATAAGCTCAAGGTCTATCGGCTCCATTCGTATCCTGTCCCTGGAATACTTCTCCTTGAGCTCAAACGGTGTCCCCTTTGCGGCTATCCGGCCCTCGTCGATTATCACCACGTAGTCCGCACCGGCTGCCTCTTCCATGTAGTGCGTCGTCAGAAAGACCGTGACGCCGCGTTCTTTCTGAAGGCTTCGCACGGTTTCCCATACGCTTTCCCTCGTCTGCGGGTCCAGGCCCGTTGTCGGCTCATCGAGGAACAAAATGTCGGGGGTGTGTATCAACGCACGCGCAATATCGGCCCGCCGCCGCTGCCCGCCGGAAAGCCTGTCGTATCTCCTGTCCAGGAAACCTGTCACACCCGCAGCAGCAGCCGCCGCTTCAACAGATTTTTTCAGTTCCCTCTTACTCAGACCATAAAATCTCCCGCGTATGTACAGGTTTTCGAGGACGGTCAGTTCATTGTCCAGGACCGAACGCTGAAAAACAGCACCTATCGCGGACCTGATCCTATCATCGTCCCTGCCCAGTACATTTCCGGCAATCCTGACCTCTCCCGCGTCCGGTCTGAGCAGAGTACAAAGGATGTCGATCGTCGTTGACTTTCCTGCCCCGTTAGGGCCCAGGAACGCAAACAGGGTGCCCTGCTCGACATAGAAATCAATACCTTTCACCGCTTCTACCCGGCCGTAGGATTTTCTCAATCCACTGACTTCGATTATTTTCGTCAAAAACACCCCACCTTTTTGCGCATGCACTTTTTGGCATCCGATCGAATATTTGTCAGCATACGTTTTTGTCCATTATAACATACTATGCAAAAGTTTAAACAATGTATTGATGATTTTGACGGATTATCGCCTTACGGTCAGATTGCGGTCCGGAAATGCCGGCTGTTCAGTGCCAGGGCCGAAAATTGAAATGTAATTCATGAATAATATGCCGAAATATGGATAGAATTATCTTGTCCGGGAAGGGAGTGATTATAGTGGACAGGAACAACCAAAACCGCAACGAGTAAAACCGCAGGGACAATCGCAACGAGCAAAACCGCAACGAACAAAACCGCAATGATCAAAATCGCAACCAGAATCAGAACAACCGCAACAACTAACGACATTCAAAGCCATATGTATTTGAATTCCTAATTTCATAAATGCCAAGCTGAACCGCAATTTCAAACACAAACCATATCCGGGCAAATGCTTTAGAAGCGTCGCCACAGGGCGACGCTTCGGGTATTATGAGAAAAATATTAAAGCGCCGTGAACGGCGCTTTAAAGCTATGAAATATAGCAAATCATTCGGCTACGTAAGGAAGAAGAGCGATGTGACGCGCACGCTTGATGGCTATCGTCAGCTGCCTTTGATGAGCAGCACATACGCCGGTCATGCGGCGCGGCAGGATCTTTGCGCGCTCTGAAAGAAATCTGCGCAGTCTTGCCGTGTCCTTGTAATCGATATGCTGGATCTTATCGACACAGAACGCACAGACTTTTTTACGCTTACGACCGCGATTCGGCTTGTCTGTTGCCATTGTATTCGACTCCTGTTCATAGATTTTTTGCATTCTCCGGTCACTTACAGGCCGGAAACGCATGCTTTACGCAAATGCTTATTGACCTTGCGACGATCAGAACGGAAGTTCGTCATCGTCGTCCGTTATATCCTCAAAATCGGATGCCGGCAGCGCACCGCTGTAAGACCTGTCCCCGAAAGAGTCATACGGCCTGTCATCGTCCGGCATATCATACGCCGGCAAGCCATAGCCCTGGCGGTTGTCCCTTTCGGCAGCTCTCTTCGACTCGCCGAACTGGACCTCCTCAGCCACCACTTCGGTGCTCTTCCGGTTGTTCCCGTCTTTATCCTGCCAGCTTCGGGTCTGGAGGTAACCAACAACTATGATCATACGGCCTTTGGTGAACCATTTTGTAACGAACTCAGCAGTGTTGCGCCAGGCCACTACATCGATAAAGTCGGCGGTCTGCTGCTGTTGCTGTTGCTGGTCTCCGCTCCTTTTGAACCTTCTGTCAACTGCTACGGTAAAGCTTGTTACCGGGGTATTGTTCTGCGTGTAACGCAGTTCAGGGTCACGTGTCAGACGTCCCATTAGAATTACCTTGTTAAGCATTTCTGACCCCTCATTCTTTTACGATGATGATGGAACGCATTATCCCCTCGGTAATTTTGTAGACGCGGTCCAGCTCCTGCGGAAAACTGGTAGGAGCAGTGAAGTTCATCAGGACATAGTAGCCCTCGCGTTCATCGTTGATTTCGTAAGCGAGCCTGCGCTTGCCCCACTCATCAACGCTTTCCAAAGTACCGTTCGCTTCTATGAGTTCCTTGAACTTGTTGATGATCTCCCTTGTGGACTCCTCGTCAAACTTAGGGTCTACAATGAAAATTGTTTCATACTTGGAAACGACATTTGCCATATTTACACCTCCTTTTGGACTACGGCCCCCTTTTGGGGAGCAAGGATTCAACTCTTGCAGGATGCAAGAGCCTAACGAAAGCTATTATAACCGTTACAGGTATAAAAGTCAAACTTTTTATAAATTTTCGGCTTTATTTTTGATAAAAGCCTTCATCCAGTCGCTTATCTCCTCATGCTCAAGGGCAAAGTCCACGACGACTTCCAGATATCCCTTGAGATTTCCCGTGTCATACCGTTTGCCGATGAAATCGTATGCCATTACACGCTCTTTCCCGCACAGGATATTCAGCCCGTCCGTAAGCTGGACTTCCCCTCCGTATCCTGCGGGCAGGCTCTCGAGGATATCGAAGATCCCCGGTGTCAGCACATAACGTCCCAGGATCGCGAAATCCGAAATCACCTGATCGGGGCGCGGTTTTTCGATCAGCTTTGTCACATCGTAGCAGCGTTCCCTGACAGGTGTTACCCCAAGGGTGCAATACTTGGCTATCGCCTGACGGGATACCCTCTGTACGCCTACGACAGAGCAGTCATATTCTTCGGCGATCTCGACCAGCTGCTTTGTCACGGGTTTTTGCGCGTGCATGATGTCGTCGCCCAGCAGGACCGCAAACGGCTCATTGCCCACGAAGTGTTTTGCCCTCCAGATGGCATGTCCCAGGCCCTTCGTCTCCTTCTGGCGGACATAGAATATGTTTGCCATGTCGGCAGTCCGCCTGACGATGTCGACTTCGGCATGCTTGCCTGCCCGGGCAAGCCTCTCCTCCAGTTCGGGGTGGTAGTCAAAGTAGTCGTCCATGGCGGATTTTGCCCTGTTCGTGACAACCAAGATGTCTTCAATACCTGAGGCCACTGCTTCCTCAATTATGTATTGAATTGAGGGTTTGTCCACTATCGGCAGCATTTCCTTGGGAATCGTCTTGGTGGCGGGCAGCATCCTGGTTCCCAGACCCGCTGCAGGTATAATGGCCTTTTTTATTTTCAACCTTGTTCCTCCTGATCTTCTTGAACTGTTAGAGCTCATCCTGCCATATCGCCTTCAGTTTTGACATCGCGAGCAGTATCGGCAACCCCAATGCATAGCAGACAACGAATTCCCCTATCCCGACGGACAGGGCAATGGCAGGGAATGCCGTCAAAAACGCACCGGGTGCGGTAGTATACGCAAGGACAGCTCCGACGACGACAGCATTGATCACGACCGGGGGAAGCGGAGCAAGCCAGACGCTTTTGATCCTTGACGTAATATACCCCGCAAGAAGAGTGGCAAGCGATCCGAAGACGATATCAAGTACTGTAACCATAGGGCTGAATATGTTTGATATGAGGCAGCCGACAAACAGTCCCCAGGCCGTCGCGGGGATATGGAAAGGAAGGACCGTCAGAGCCTCGCTTATCCTGAATTGGACGGCACCGTACGAAATCGGAGCCAGAAGTATCGTCAAAGCAATGTATACCGCTCCAACCAAAGCAGAGACGACCAGTTTTCTCGTAGTTATCAAAACTTACCTCTCAAATAAAAGTCTAAAGGTTCCCGAAGATCCCATGCATCCGGGATCTGGGACATGCACTTCTATTATTATACATCTTCTGGCAAAATAATCAAGCAATTGAAAAAGAGGGAGAATTACTTTGCTCTATGTACTTAGTAAAATGAGGTATTTTTTTCTGAGGCATTTTGCTATACAGTATTGGCTATACGGTATATGCGACATTTATGACGAAATGGTTTTTTAGCAGCCTTCGGATCCGAAGGCCCATTATCCCCGGAAAGTAACACAGGCAAACCGAAGCATGGTCAAAAACTAACTTAATCGGCTTTTCGGTCGTATATAAGACCTTGTCTGCCTCATTGAGTATCCTGTACAGCAGATCCCTGTCCGGAGCGGGCGACAACCGGAACAAATCGGTGCGCGGCATCGCCACGATCAATCTGACCGGCATCCCGGACTCCCTCCTTGCAAGTACCAGGGCTGCGGCAAGCAGGTCGAAACCCTTTTTGCCTAAAGAAATAAAATCGGTTACACCGTTTCGGGCAAGGGTGTCTATGGCCGAATTCAATCTTTTGACCACGATTTCGATGTGCCTGGGGCTTATCCGGTGCCTGCCGACGAAAACACATGCGCTTTTCCTCATGACCCTACCTCTCACCGTGTTATCTTGGTATATCTTACCATAAATGTTATAATTACGCAATAGCGTATACGCCAAAACATAAATTATGGTACGTTCAACAGGGGTGATCTGATTTGGGTATAAAGGCCAGAGTTGCCAGGCGCATAGAAGAGCTGTGCCGGTCGAGGAACATTACCATAAATGCCCTTGCAAATCTTTCAGGGCTTACTCCTTCGACGATTTACAGCCTGCTCGATCCTCAGCGGAAAGATATCGGCATCGTTACGATAAAAAAGA
>JAAYMG010000077.1 GCA_012521525.1 Clostridiales bacterium
ATTACATGTATTCCCCCTTTGATGATATGATCCCGTTCATCCCGGTCTTCATCGTCCCTTATTACATATGGTTCGCATATCAGGCAGTCGCGATGCTGTTTTTCTACATCAAATCATATGACAGCTTCTGCAAACTGATGTTGTTTTCGATACTGTCATTTACTATAGCGAACACAGTGTACATGTTATATCCTAACGGCATATTCCTCAGACCGACGGTATTGCCCGACAACATATTCGGAAATTGGGTAGCTTTTACATACTTGAAAGACAGTCCGGTAAACTCCGCGCCAAGCCTGCATGTACTGATGTCCATAGCAACACACGTTTCGCTTGCCGAATATGAGCCGATCAGGAAAAGACGCTGGATCGTCATTTCTTCGTTTGTTCTGATGGTCATAATATGTATGTCCACAGTATTCGTTAAGCAGCATTCGATAGTAGATGTCATAATGGGCAGCGGGATCGGCTTCCTGCTTTTCCTGATCATCTACCGCAGGAAACCGTACGCCAAGTCGCTTGCGGCCGAGCATTGACCGCGGCTCAACTTTATTGACATTCAACCCGCCTTGTGTTAACATTAAAAAGCGCTTTACTGCGCAATATCCGCGGGTATGGCGGAATTGGCAGACGCGCTGGATTTAGGTTCCAGTGGTGACCCCGTGCAGGTTCAAGTCCTGTTACCCGCACCATTAAATGCAAAACCCTGTAGTCATGCGGGCTACAGGGTTTTTTGCATTTGGAGAAACGGACAAGGGACTTGCTCCCCATGTACGCTTTACTTTTTTGCTAGAGCACATAGTGTTTTTGCGCCTAACAACTTATCCGGATAACCGGATATTTACGACCTAAGCAAGGTCTTGATAAAATTCGCGAAATAATGCAAAAACGCCTGCAAATGTCTAATCATCAACACTTGCAGGCGAAGCCAGCTATTTCCGGATCTTCCCGTTCATTTAGTTAAGAACGATACCAGTATCAACTATAACAGTTTCCCGTATACGAGCATTATTGATGCTCCAGCTGAACTTATTACCATTACCGTTATAAGATACTACAACACTATATCCGCCAAGACCACCTTCAAAGGTCGGTACCAGGTTGCTTTCGCTTCCATTGGGAAGGGCATTGGACCTACCGTCAATGACGACTGTATCGGTGTAAGTTGAAGATTTATCTTCGTTGAGCGTTTGATCACCGTTGCTCCACACGTCATACACACTTATAACAACAGTATATGTTTCACTGATAACCGCTGTTATGTAGTTAGCCTTGGGCCCCTGCTGATATTTCTGGTTAGCCAGGAAGCCGACAGAAGCAACATAACCGTTGAATGTGATTGTGGTTATCGTACGCGTACCGATGATGGTTGGTACTTCCGGATCATCCGTCCCGTAAGACCCAACCAAGGTGAGCTGACCGGTAAAATCTCTCTGAAGACCGACATAGTAATTGCCGTTGCCATTTACAAAAGTACTATAGGTACCCTTGTTGTCCTGGTACGTGACATTACCTATATAGCCGTTTGTAACATCAATGTACCAGGAATCTGAGGTCTTTCTAAGAGTAACTCCCCCGGCGGCCATCGCCGCAACTGTGAACGAGAATATGATTGCGAAAATAAGTGCGATCGATAAAATCTTTTTCATTTTCAGAACCTCCAGACAAATAAGTGTTTCCTCATTTGTTCTGGAGTCGAGGCTCTCCGTTTTCAGCCTCGTTGTTAACGCACAACGTGGTTAAGCGGCCTCTTTTGTTCTGGAGTTGGGGTTCTTCATTTTCAGCTGCGTTTCAATGGATACTTTGCAGCAACTTGATTGTATTGTACCATGGCTCAGAAAGCAAGCATTATTTTGTTAAAATCCATCAAATTTTCTCTACTCGGACTGAGGAGTGTACTCAAATTCGAACTTATTGCCACTGCCGGTCACGCCGGTAACCAGTTTGCCGTCGATCGAGTACCATTGCTGGCTATCCTTCGGGAAGTCAACGGATACATTTCCCGAAAGGCCACCCGGCTTGCCGGACAGATCGGTCGATATACCGAGAACGCCGCCGTTTTCATGGATCGCGATCTGATACATTTCGGTCACTTTGTTGTCTGTGACAGAGTATATCTGACCGGCAAATCCGTAAGGCGTCCTGCGATAATCGTAGTGGATGTAATCTTTGCCGTCCTCGGTTACTGTAATGATCAGGGCTTCCTCAGCCTCATCATAATCGGCTATAAACACTATCTCCTCTTCTTCGGTGTTCGTATACTTGACCTCATAATGATTGCCGTTTTCTGCATAATCCACTGCGCCGTCGATGAAAAAGTTCAATGTAGCCTGGACCGTTCCCTGTCCGTAACCCAGAACGCTGGCAGGCAGAGCAGCCAAATCGATCATCGTGATGCCTAACAGGGACAGCACACTTAGGCTAAGTTCAGGTTGGGACCCTAATGCTTCAGCAATTGTTGCGGCCAGCGCCGATTTCTTGTCTACGAATTCCTGATAAAGCTTCGATGCCGGGCTGCCGTAGCCATAATCGTCTGAATCGTTGTAATAACTGTAATCGTCATCTTCACCGCTGTAATCATCTTCG
>JAAYMG010000078.1 GCA_012521525.1 Clostridiales bacterium
AGGTGGGGAGTGCCGGTGATCGCGATCCCCGGGAGCATCGACAACGACATTGCCTGTACCGAATATTCGATAGGTTTTGACACCGCATGCAACACGGCCATTGAAGCGATCGACCGGCTGCGCGATACTATGCAGTCCCATGAGCGCTGCTCGGTGGTTGAGGTGATGGGACGCAGAGCGGGGCATATAGCTCTTTACGTCGGGATCGCCGCAGGGGCTACGGCGGTGCTCGTTCCCGAACATGAGCTGGACCTCGACAGGGACGTCATTGAGAAGATACGCAGGGCACGTCTAAGCGGCAGGACCCACTTCATGATTATAGTCGCCGAGGGTGTGGGAAGTGCTGTAGACATCGCGTCATATATCAGGGAGAACACCGGGCTTGATCCGCGTGTAACGGTGTTGGGGCATGTACAGAGGGGAGGATCCCCTACTGCCCGTGACAGGGTCACCGCATCACGCATGGGTTTTTACGCCGTGAAATGTTTCCTGGAGGGAAAGGCCAACAGGGTCATCGTTACCAAGAACGGAGAGATAACCGATATAGACATAGCAGAAGCCGTAGAAATGAAAAAGGGACTTCAAAGTTCGATGGTCGAATGTCTGGACACTCTGACAGGTGTATAACAGATATCATAATGATATCTTTATATACAGTACAACCAATATTTTGATTTGGGAGTGAGAGATATGTCAAACAAAACAGTCGGACCGCACAATTCTTCGTTAGGGAACCTGGAAGCAAACATCCTTGCACTGCTTAGCTACCTGGTAACATCAGTGCTCATGTTTATCCCCGGCGTCAGCTACTTCGCATGGATCCTGCCGCTTGTGATCTATCTCCTGGAAAACAAGAGCTCGTTTGTCAAATTCCATGCCCTGCAGTCAATGGTAGTCCATGCGATAAGCGCTTTGATCAGGCTGGTGCTCAATGTAATTATAGGAAGTCTGTTTTTTGCGGCATTTCTCAGGACCGGCGCATGGTTTTTGATAAGTGTCCTGTCGACGATCTCAACAATAGTCAGCGTCGTTATTGCTGTATTCTCAATCCTTGCGATGATCAAGGCATACCAGTATACGGAGTATAACATACCCCTGATTGGACCGATCACTTCATGGGTCAGCAACCTGATCTCCGGCAAGAATAAGACCGAGGCGAGCGGATCCGCAGCAGGGAATGCGGGACAAGGTGCTGAAGCTAACGTGCAGCACGCTGCCCAGGAGCAACCGGCTGCCCAGGAACAACAGCCCGTAGAAGCAGCTTCGGAAAAAGGCCCCGAGTCTGAATCCTGATAATGCCTGACGCTTTGAAGTCAGAAAATACGGGGTAAATACGCAGTAATAGTACATAATCGCAAAAGCGATTATAAAATAAGAATTTTTGAAACCAAGAAAACAGACCAAACCCGGGAATAGTGGGAGGGTCTGTTTTCTGCTTCATATACGAAGATGGGCTTTGCATAGTATTGTTTGGATGTTGACTTTCGGATTTGAATATGCTATGATTATCTTCGCCTTTCGGAGCTCGATATAGGTTTTGTTGTCGAAAGTGACGATACGGAGGATTAGCGAAGTGGTCATAACGCGGCGGTCTTGAAAACCGTTTGGGTGAAAGCCCACGGGGGTTCGAATCCCTCATCCTCCGCCACAATTTGTTCAAGAAGTCCTCATTTTGAGGACTTCTTGGCGTTTAAAGAATAATAACTGTGGAGATTTTGACATATTGACGCATGAACAGTATAGGGCCTTTAACGTTTCAGGCATGATCACATTGAGAGCATTTGGCGTTTCAAGCATAATTACGGTCCGGGCATGATTGTGATCCGGATTTTGTAAAAACTCCTGAAAGCAAAAAGTCTGAGAGCAGCAGTCCTTACAGGTGTCTGATGATTCCTTCCGTTTTTTAATTCTTTACCATATGCCAACCTTGTTTGGTGCAACTGATATATGCTAAAATATGTTAGAATTATAATTGTCATATCGTAAATAACGATGTTTGGGAGGCGGCAAATGAAAAAGATACGTTTGGGAGGGACCGGTCCCGAAGTTTCAGAAATAGGGCTTGGCTGCATGAGATTTGCATCCCTTGATGTGCCGGCGGTGTCTGAACTGATCGCGACCGCGATCGAAGAAGGGATCAACTTTTTTGACCATGCTGACATATACGGCGGCGGACGTTCGGAGGAGCTGTTCGCAAAGGCATTGAAAAATCTGCCCGTTTCGCGCGACGATGTGGTTTTGCAAAGCAAGTGCGGTATACGCCGCGGTTACTACGACTTTTCAAAAGAACACATAATCGGGTCCGTGGAGGGCTCCCTGAAGCGCCTGGATACTGATTATCTCGACGTCCTGCTCCTCCACCGGCCGGATACCTTGATGGAGCCGGAGGAGGTGGCGGAAGCATTTGACTGTCTGAAACGCCAGGGTAAGGTAAGATACTTTGGCGTGAGCAACCACAATCCGATGCAGATCGAACTGCTGGGCAAATATCTTGGACAGGATCTTATCGTAAATCAGATGCAGCTAAGCATCGCGCACTGCCTGATGATCGATGAAGGACTGAATGTCAATATAGACAACAGTTTGTCTCCGATGCATACAGGCGGACTGTTGGAGTACTGCAGGTTGAAGAACATCACGATACAGGCCTGGTCCCCCTTCCAATATGGCTTCTTTGAAGGGTCATTCCTGGGCAGTGAAAGGTATGGGGAGCTGAACCGGGAAATCGACGCGATCGCCGCCGAAAAGGGTGTGACAAACAGTGCGATCGCAATTGCATGGATATTGCGTCATCCTGCAAAGATCCAGCCCATCGTCGGGACAACGAATGCAAACCGCCTGGCTGACATAGCGAAAGCTTCAACAGTATCTCTTTCCAGGCAGGAGTGGTACAAGCTGTACCTGGCAACGGGTAAAAGGCTTCCGTGATTGGATACGGCAGCTAATCGAAACCGAATAATGGAATTAGAAGTACTCTGCTGTATCGTCTATTCAATAGATTTGAGAATGATGCTGTCAGCAAGATCGACTTTTAAAATATACGAATAGATTCTATATTTGCAATGAAAACGCCACTGCAAACCTTTTGCAGTGGCGTTTTCAACCCACGAGCCCTATAATGTCTAAGTGAGGTACTGAATATATTATATCACAAATTCGACAAAATACAACGTCAATATTGATGAAATGCGTGAGATATTAGTACTTTTTTCGTCAAATATCACATTTGGAAAATTTGGTTCCTGATGAAAAGAATGGCGTGCCTGTAACTGTCGAATCCCATCCCCGAAAAGGTTTTGATACATGCCATGCCGGGATATGACACACGCCTGAAATCTTCTCTCGTATTGATATCCGAAAGGTGCACTTCCACGGCAGGAAGGGATACGGCCTTTAGCGCGTCGAGTATGGCAATGCTCGTATGGGTATAGGCGGCGGGATTGATTATGATCCCGTCATAGACACCATATGCGCCCTGTATTGCGTCGACGATCGCTCCCTCATGGTTGGACTGAAAGACCGATACCGAGATCCCCTGCTCGGCGCATACATCCTCAATAAACTGCACTAGGTCTTCATATGTTTTGCTGCCGTAGATCTCGGGTTCACGGATACCGAGCATATTGATATTGGGCCCGTTAATAACCAAAATGCGCATTGAACTCCTCCAGGATCTTATTTGCAGCGGCTTCGATACTTGCCTCATTGGAGACGGTATGATCGCTGCATGACAAATATATGGGCAGTCTTTGCCTGTACATATCCTTCAGCGTATCAAGGTCAGTCGACAGGGGCCGCCCTTCGGTTTCCAGTTTGTCCAGTCCCCTTTCGATAAAGAACACAATGCCGTTTTGACGCAGGTTTTTCCTGTTTTCCTCCCTGAGTATGGCACCGCCGCCGACCGAAATCACTTTGCCCGACAATTTTCCTATATCGGCAACGACTTCCGACTCGATTTTCCGGAAGTATCCTTCACCATGTGCTTCAAATATTTCGGGTATCGTCGAACCTGTCCTGCTGCAGATGATTTCGTCCGAGTCGATAAATTCCCGTCCGCAAAGGGAAGCGACTTTTTGCCCGATCTTCGACTTGCCGCTTCCCGGCATGCCGATAAGTATGAAATTGTTGATTTCCCTGCTGAGCTGACGAAGTATATGTTCGATGATATTGTCGTCAATATCCTTACCCATGAAGAGCTCGGACGCGCGCTTAGCCTGGGCAACCAGCATTGCCAGGCCGCCGGCACAAGGGATCCCGAGTTTTTCGGCCTGAAGTATCAGGCGGGTTTTCAAAGGGTTATATACTACATCCAGCACGCCGGAACAACCGGGGAAATCCGAAAGGTCTATCAGGCTGAGGCCATTGTTTGGATACATACCTACGGGAGTGGTGTTGATGATGATATCGCTGTCCGAATGGGTTATGATATTGTCGTAGTTTACCGGACCCGAGCGGGACACGGTGACGATTTCCCTGCAGCCTTCGTCAAGCGCTACGGCCGTGCAGGTCAGACTGGTCCCGCCGCTTCCGAGGATCAGCACTTTTTTATCCCTGAAAGATACCCCGGCACGCCTGCACATGTAGCTGAAACCATAATAGTCGGTGTTGTAGCCCGTTATCCTGCCATCCCGGTCAAGTATGACAGTGTTGACGCTCCCAATCCTGCGCGCTTTTTCGTCCAGTTCATCACAATACCGGATCACTGCTTTTTTGTAGGGGATCGTCACATTGAACCCGTTGTATTCCCCGTCCTTTATAAACTGCTCCAGCTTATCGGGAGGGAGGCTGATTATATCATATCGGTAGTCGCCGAGCAGCCGGTGTATCCTCTCCGAATAGCTGTGTGACAGGTTTTCGCCGATAAGACCGAAACGCAAACTTACTTCCTCCAAACCTGTTCAAATTTCCGAATAGCTGCCAAGGAATATGAAAGTATTCGGGCCGCCGCTCAAGTCACCCAACAGCTCTATAAGCTCGGGCGAATAAACGCTTGCGTCCATATCCAGATAGAACATGAACTCAAAGTCGCTGCCGGGGATTGGGCGGCTTTCAAGTTTCGTAAGGTTCAGCCCGAGGGCCGAAAATTTGGCGATCACTTCGTAAAGTGCTCCCGGCCTGTGGGGGACTGAAAGCATAAGGCTTATTTTGTTTGCCCCGGGGTAGATCTCCAGATCCTTTGAGATGCAGATGAAGCGCGTGTAGTTGTTGTCGCTGTTTTGTATCCTGTCGGACAAGATCTGAAGCTGATACAGCTCTGCGCAGCTCGCAGACGAAATCGCCGCCACATCCTTTCTCGGTGACTCTGCTACAAGTTTGGCTGCCACGGCGGTGTTTTCGCATACGGTAACCTTGACGTCGATGTTTTTGAGGAATTCACTGCATTGGCCTATAGCCTGCTCGTGCGAGTATATTTCCTTTATATCACCGATCCTGCATCCGGGCTTGGCCAAAAGGACGTGGTTTATCTGCAGTTTTATACTTTTTACGATATGGAACCTGTACTTCTTCATCAGGTCATATACTTCAATGACCGAGCCGTATGAACTGTTCTCGATGGGGAGGATGCCATACCTGCACAATCCCTTTTCGACCGCCTGAAAAACACCTTCAAACCTGTTGAAATACATTATGCTCGGCAATGAAAACAGCTTGTCGCACGCGATCTGGGAATACGCGCCTTCTATCCCCTGGCAGGCAACGACCGCTTTGGAAGGAAAGATATTGCCGGTCTTTTCAAGGGCGGTCCTTATCGTTTTTGCGATTTCGCTTTCTCCGCTCAGGTGCCTCATTTGATACGAACGGCTGAGGTCAAATAACATGGAGAACAGTATTTTCAAGTGAAGTTGCTGATCTTCGGGCTGCCGGCTCGTGACACGGGCGATTATCTCCCTTTCCCTTGTCCTGTCGACCAGGGGTGTGCCGGTCCTGCGCTTATACTCAGCAACTTCAAGGACGGTTTGCATCCGTTCCACAAAAAGGGATGCGATCCTGTCGTCGATATCGTCGATCTTTTGCCTGAGATCTGTCAGTTCCATAAGAAAACCCCTTCGATATTAATAACTATAAATCAAGCAGCCATATGCTTTGGCAGCTTGGCGCTTCATAATGATTGATTGGTCTCCCTGTTAAGGGGATTATCAGCCTCTTTCGACTTTAGGGCATCAATACCCGTTTTATCGGAGATATATGAATTAGCTGGAATTAATATCAAGGATCTAGCTGCAGATAATGTCAAGAAGAGTCACAGCCACCGCAGCCTCAACAACGGGTACCGCACGTACTGCAATGCACGGGTCGTGGCGTCCATGTATGGTAAGGTCGCAGTTGCGGTTTTCGGCAAGGTTGACAGAGCGCTGCCGAATGCCTATGGACGAAGTAGGCTTGAAGGCGACGCGCAGGATGATGGGCATGCCAGTGGTAAGTCCGCCTATTATTCCGCCGTGGTGATTTGTTGAGGTGACGACCCTGTCGCCGTCGGTCACCCAAGCGTCGTTATGTTCGGACCCGCGCATGCCTGCTGCAGCAAAGCCGGTACCGAACTCGATCCCTCTGACACCCGGTATACCGAAAATGGCTGCAGCCAGCCGGTTTTCGACGCCGTCAAATATGGGCTCGCCAAGCCCGACGGGAAGGCCGGTCGCGCAGCACTCGATTATGCCCCCGACGGAATCGTTGTCCGCCATCGCGCTTTCAATCACGCCGATCATACTTTTTCCTGCCGAGTCGTCTATAACTGGGAACTGCTTCTGCGCGATTTCGTCCAGGAGTGCAGCGTCGACTGAAACGGGATCGAATCCTGAATCCGTCGCGTCACCGACGGACAGAAGATGCGCACCTATCTTTACGCCCTTCCTTTCGAGTATCTGAAGGCACACTGCGCCGGCAAAACAAAGCGGTGCCGTGAGCCTTCCGGAAAAGTGTCCTCCTCCGCGTATGTCATTATAGCCCCTGTATTTCACGTGTGCGGGATAATCGGCGTGTGAAGGCCGGGGAATCTCAAGATGCTGTGCGTAGTCTTCCGATCTTGTATCGCTGTTGGAGAAGACTGCGCAGAGGGGGGCGCCGCAGGTCCTGGAGTTGACCAGGCCAGAGATTACGGAAGGTGTGTCGCTTTCCTTCCGCGGCGTTACATAACGTGATTTTCCGGGAGCGCGGCGGCTGAGGAACTTCTGTACCCGTTCAAGGTCGATTTCTTCCCCTGCGGGAAGCCCGTCGATCACCACGCCTGTGCCGTTTGAATGCGACTGTCCGAAAACGGTAACCTTCACTTTATTGCCGATCGTCGATGACATGTACTTTTCCTCCCAGCATTTCAAAATCTCTGAGAAAATCGGGATATGACTTATTCACGGCCTGAGCGCCTTTGATGACGATATCTCCTGTGCTGACTGCAGACGCTATTGCCATGGCCATTACGATCCTGTGATCATTGTAACTTTCGACGGTGCCGCCGCGGAGACGCGCAACGCCTGTGATCCGTAGGCTGTCCTGATATTGAACGGCCTTGCCGCCGACTCGGTTGATGCAATCGCATATGGCGTGCAGGCGATCGCTTTCTTTCAGGCGAAGCCGCGCCGCGTTGTATATTAAGGTTTCACCTTCGGCGGTTGCCGCCGTTACGGCGAGTATCGGTACTAGGTCCGGCACCTGTGAAGCATCGATCTCTGCGGCGGCCAATGATGGGGTGCCGGCCGGCGCGGAAATGATTTCATTGTTTCGGGTTTCATATATGTTTGCTCCCATCCGCCTTAAGATCGACATGATTTGCTTGTCACCCTGCAGAGAACCCGTACTTAGGCCGGAACATGTCACCGGTCCGGAGAGAGCGCCTGCAGCCAGCCAAAATGCCGAATTGGACCAATCGCCGTCTGTCGTGACAACGCCGGGGGAAATATAGCGTTGTCCTCCGTTAACGGAGAAACCATCATCATGTTTCTGAACATTGATCCCATAATTCCGCATTGTATCTATTGTCATATCAATATATCCGGCAGACTCCAGCGGCGTAGTAAGTATGATCCTGCTGTCTGCTCCTGTAAGCGGGAACGCCATTAGAAGTCCGGATATAAACTGTGAACTTATGTCGCCGGGGAGGTGAAATATACCGCCGTGCATGGGGCCGCTGACGGTAAACGGGAGCTTGCGGGCACTGAACCTGCATCCGTGGGCTTCCATCTCTTCCATGAGAGGGGACAGAGGACGGTCAGGCAACCTCCCGCCGCCTTCGAAAGATACGGTTTCGTAAAAGGCCGAGGCGACCGGCAGTAAAAAGCGGAGTGTCGAACCGCTTTC
>JAAYMG010000010.1 GCA_012521525.1 Clostridiales bacterium
AAAACAGTTATAAGGATCGCGACAATCAGCGCAAGTATGACCAGCAATTTGCTTCTTGTTTTCACATGTCGGTTAAATACATAAGTGATCGGAATAAAAATAAGTGACACTATACTGGCCCTGGACCGCATAAGTACGATCACCAGTAAAAGGAATGCAATGACACCATATTTGACAAGCCGTTTTATTCCGCTTGGCTTAAACATAAAAATCTGCTGCACTAACGCAGTTACGATAAGCTGTCCCGCTGAGTTCTTCGATCTGTAGACATATATGACCCTTCCGAAATCATATCCGCGCAAATACTCAAAATAAATATCCACACACATGAGGAATGTGGCAAAAATATAAACAGCTGCGATCTTCTTTATAAAATCAGGCGTAAACAAATCTGCGTTCAGATACCCAATGATCAACATCATGATCGAAATAATGATCGGCATAACAAGTACTGATGATATATACTCGTTATCGCTGATCATCTCGAACAGAAGCATTGCGACGATAAAAATCGAGAAAACTGACATAGGGAACACGATCTCATGTATCCTGATCCTGACTGTTGCAATGACTGTCACGAAAAACATCAGGATCCATATCGGATATGCAATAGACTGGGTATCTATTTGAAGCCGTACTCTCAGAAATGGCATCTGCGATATGATCGTAAAAAAAACACCCAGATTCAAAACTGTTTTTCTTAACTTTTCATAATTAGTACTTTGCAACTGCCTGTCTCCTCTGGCTTTTGATTTCTGATCCGATCTGCTTTCGCCATACCACGGAATTAACTATGCCGGTATACGACTGAATAAGCTTGACGACTTTTGCACTCACATTCATATCCGTATAATCCGGAACGAATGTTCCGAGATCATGGTTCCTGTTCATTTCCACAGCGACTTCGATTGCTTGAAGGACCTGCCCGGCAGTGATACCGGCCAATATGAAGTTTCCCTTATCAAGCGCTTCCGGTCTTTCCGTCGAAGTCCTGACGCACACTGCAGGAAACGGTTTGCCCACGGACAGGAAGAAGCTGCTCTCCTCCGGCAAGGTTCCGGAATCCGAAATCACTGCGAAAGAATTAACCTGGAGATTGTTATAGTCATGAAATCCGAGCGGCCGATGCTGGATGACCCGCCTGTCAAAAGTGAACCCTCTTTGTTCGATGAATTTTCTTGAACGCGGATGGCAGCTGTATAAAATAGGCATATCGTACTTTTCAGCCACGTCATTTATTGCATTCATCAACATGAAGAAGTTTCTCTCCGAATCGATGTTTTCTTCCCGGTGCGCTGAAAGAAGGATGTACTTCCCTTTTTCCAGGCCCAGCCGCTCTACAATATCGCTTGACATGATCCGATCATAATGGGTCGCCAATACCTCTGCCATTGGCGATCCCACGACATATGTACGCTCCCTGGGAACACCGGAAAAGTTAAGATATCTCCTTGCATGCTCCGAATAACATAGGTTTACGTCGGCTATCACATCTACTATCCGTCGATTTGTTTCCTCCGGAAGGCACTCATCGAAGCATCTGTTGCCTGCCTCCATATGGAATATCGGGATATGCAGGCGCTTTGCACCGATAACTGATAAGCAGGAATTTGTATCCCCCAGCACCAGCACTGCATCGGGCATCAATTCAGCCATCAGTTTGTACGAACGGGAGATGATGTTGCCGATCGTTTCTCCGAGATCACTCCCGGCTGCATTCAGATAATGATCAGGATCCCTCAAACCAAGATCTTCAAAAAAAACCTGGTTCAATTCATAATCATAATTTTGTCCGGTATGTACAAGGATGTGATCGAAATACATATCACAGCGCTTTATTATCTCGGACAATCGTATGATCTCAGGCCTGGTCCCGATTATCGTCATCAACCTGAGCTTTCCCATGATTCTGATTATCCTCCTGATATCATACTTCAAAGTGATATGTGTCCGGTTTTTTCGGATCGAAGCACTCGTCTGCCCAGATCAATGTAACCAGATCATCAGTTTCGGACAGGTTGGTTATGCTATGCGCATACCCGGGTATGATCTCAACAACCTTCAAGTCGTCTCCGGAAACCTCGTATTCTACCAAGGGGTACAAACTTCCGTTTGCATCCCTTCCCACTTTTCGCATTCTGATGATCCCATGCCCACTGACTACTATAAACTTCTCATTTTTTGTATAATGCCAGTGATTGCCCTTTGTGATACCCGGCTTTACTATGTTGATGCTGAACTGACCCCTGTTTTCCGTTCTGAACACTTCTGTGAAGCTTCCCCGTTCATCTGCTGCGGACTTCAAAGGATAACTGAGCTCGTTTTCAGGAAGATATGACAAATAAGTGGCATAGAGCTTTCTTACAAACTCATCTCCCATATCGGGCAACTCAAGCGTGTTTCTCGTCTCGCGAAATGAGTGGATCAGTTCAGCTATGTAGCCTAGCCGAACACGATAAACCGGTGATACTTCATGATAAAAATCTTTAGATTCTTGCGTGTACTTGAGCGAATCGATCAGTTCTGTTATGACATCGTCTATATAGACTAAATTTATATCCTTTTCCGGATCGTGAACCGTAATCGGTAGATTCCTGGCAACATTATGGCAAAAAGTAGCGACAACGCTGTTATAATTCGGACGGCACCATTTTCCAAAGATGTTTGGAAAACGATAGATCATGACCTGTGCTCCCGTCTCTATTGAATGATCGATCAGCAGCTTTTCAGCAGCCTTCTTGCTTTGGCCATATGGATTGTCCAGGGATGCCTGTATCGAAGAAGAAAAAACGATCGGGCAATAGTTGCTCCGTTTTCTGAGGTGATCGATCAGCGTCTCTGTAAAGGCAAGGTTTCCCGACATGTATTCCTCAGTCTTCTGCGGCCGGTTCACGCCGGCCAGATGAAAAACGAAACTGCAGGATGCGCAATATTCACTTAAAAGCGCAGGGTCCGTATCCAGGTCATATTCATATATCTCTTCGATCATCAAATCAGCGAAGCGATGATCATATCCCTGTCGGATATTCTTAAGCGATTCCTTCAGGTTGCTTCCTATGAATCCTTGCGATCCTGTAATCAGTATCTTCATAACTATCTCCAGCCATACGAACTCGCTTTCAGCCTAAAGCTGCCATACATCTTGTTCCACATTGAAAGCTCGTCCCTAATATATTGAATCGATAGCAGCTTCTCCATCATTTCTTCCAGATCCAATATCCTCGTGTTGTTGGAGTTCAGCTCATTAAGTGTGCTGTTTTGCTTTATTCCGTATGTAAAATACTTGTCATAATTCAGATCACGCATGTCGGCAGGCACCCGGTAAAAGTCTCCCATATCGATCGCATGAGCGCACTCCTCATTCGAAAGCAGGGTCTCATATATCTTTTCGCCATGACGGATCCCTATGATCTGGATCCCCACATCCGAGCAAAAGATCTTTTTGATCGCCTGCACCAGGGTAGCAATCGTGCATGCGGGAGCTTTTTTGACCATAATGTCACCATTCTCTGCATACTCGAAAGCATACAGCACCAGATCGACTGCCTCATCCAATGACATCATAAAGCGGGTCATGTTGGGATCGGTGACAGTAAGAGGCTTGCCTGCCTTGATTTGCTCTATGAAAAGCGGAATGACGGAACCCCTTGAACACATGATGTTCCCGTATCGTGTGCAACAAATGACAGTACCATTGGAGCTCACGGATCTGGCTTTTGCGATCACGACCTTTTCCATCATGGCTTTTGACATTCCCATAGCATTTACCGGATATACCGCTTTGTCTGTTGACAGGCAAATGACTTTTTTGACATTGCATTCAATGGCTGCCGTAATGACATTATCTGTTCCCAGTATATTTGTCTTAACTGCCTCAAGCGGGAAGAGCTCGCATGATGGGACTTGCTTCAATGCCGCAGCATGAAATATGTAGTCAACTCCGTACATTGCGTTTTTCACCGATGAAATATCCCTTACATCACCGATGAAGAACTTGATCTTGTCATACAGGTCGGGATATTTCATACGATAGAACTGCCGCATGTCATCCTGCTTCTTCTCATCTCTTGAAAAAATGCGTATCTCCGCGATATCAGAAAACAAGAATCGATTCAAAACGGCATTTCCGAAAGAACCTGTCCCACCCGTGATCAGAAGAGTCTTTCCGCTGAATATGGATCCTTCCATCATATAAACCTCCAAATGAAAATACAGAATATGACATGCTCATTTTTTTGTACCGACAAATAGGTGCTGGATTTTTTCCTTATTATAATCTTGACAGGTCGATATTCCGGTCGATTTATTGGGCATAATTTTTGCAAGTTTCCGCAACAGTTCAGCGTTTACTGACGAAACCCGACGTTATTCCGGATTTCTGTCGCACAGCAGTCATCAATTTTTAACATATGGAAGGGCAAAGACAGTCGAATATTAGGAGAAATCAATGGTAAGTTTTTTTGTGAAAGGACAGTCTAATAATGGCACTTTATGTAAAACATTTAGCAATTAAGTTGCCTGATGCGATTCATATACGTCAAGCAATCCGGATATAAAAAAGCAACCGTTTCATTAACGAAGCGGTTGCTTTTCTTATCTTGCTGTCAATTTCAGGACATACTTTACAGTTATATCATGAGTATTTATGAGCCGGTCATAATAGGCTTCGTGAGAGGGCTTCGCTGTTTGCTTTCTCACGTAGCCTCATCTAGTGTTGCTCCGGACCGTCAAGGTAACGTTATTGAGATCCCATCTAATCAGACCTGCTGGAGTCCAGTCGGTTTTCTTCCTACTGTACAAGCTATTATTGCATATACGGGTTCTGGCTGATGCACTCAATGATTTCATCACGCAGCCATTGCGGCGATACGACCTCCACATGCGGCAAAAACTGTAGCGCCCAGAATTTCACGCCGTTAGGCGGTACAGTAAAGCGCACTTTTACTTTTGCATCATCCAGTTCTGTAATGTCGATATCCGTGCCATACTTATCGATTATATGGTCGATTATCTCACGATTGCAATGCATCACGATCGGTTCAGGCTCACCTGTATAGGCATACACGGCCTGTTCGACGAACTTCTGAGGATCGAAATCTTTGCCGCGAGGATCGAGCTCAGAGTCAGTCACTTCAATATCCCGCATCCGGTCAATACGGTAGAGACTTACGTTATCCTTGTTTTCTTTTATGCAGATGAGATAGTAATTTTCGTTGGTGAATACCATGCCGTAGGGATTTACGGTATAAACTTCACTGCGTCGCGGCACAAGTTGTTTGTCAAGATTATAGCAAAGGTATTTGAACCTGACTTTGACCTTTTTTGTGATAGCCGTATCAAGCTGCTCAATGCTCCAAAACACCTGCCGGTTCGAAGTTTTGATGTATGGTTTTGACAACATCAGGTTCTTAAATCTCTTTCGCTCATATATGCTCAAATGCTCCTGCAGTTTCTCGACCAGGTCCTCGGTATTTTTCGGTGTGATGAACGGAAAAGAATAAACAGCATCCATCAGGAGCCGTATCTCAGAGAGCTCAAGCATCCTCTGTCTCAAATAATACCCTACCCCGTTCTCGTCATAACCGGAGATGTCGTATCCCAACTCCTTGAGGGTCGCAATCAGGCTGTAAATAGTCCGACGGTCGGGGCTGATTCCGTATTCATCGCTTAGCCTGGATATGATCTCCTTCATGGGAAGAATGTGATTTTCGTCGGAGTATTTCGCCAAAACATGCAACAAACATACGATATTTGCTTTGTCGCTAAGCATCTAGAACTCCTTTCATTGCGGTTTAAATTTTGAAATATTTTATCACCGAAATTCGACATATTACAATACATGTTTATGTACATGCTAAATAATTAAAGTAATTTACCTATATTTCCATGATCTTAACATGTTTGCCTTGAAAGCAACGGCGAAGGAAGTAAAAAACGAGGTGGAATCAAGCTCCCCCTCGGGTATACTGTTCAGTAACTTATTGAATGACATTCAATTCCCATGGGCTAATTGATATAAGTATTTTCATTTCTTTTCAGGTCGAGTTGGTTCAAGCGCGACATTAGTCATGAATATGTCCACAACCCCTTAATGACATTGCATACTCTCAGCAAATCATCATCAGTCATCTTCGTATCACTTGGCAGGCAAACGCCGTTCTCAAACAGCTTCTCCGAGATTCCATCGCCAATAAAGTCACATTTTTCGAAGACCGGCTGCATGTGCATCGGTTTCCATATCGGCCTGGATTCGATATTTTCGTTATCCAGTGCTTCCATTATATCCGCCGGTCTGACCTGTCCGGTCAAAGTTATGCATGACAGCCAGCAATTGGGCTCATTCCAGTCATTGATGGGCATGAACCGAATACCGTCAAGTCCGTTAAGTTGTCTTTTGTAAAACTCAAATATGTACCTCTTTTTTGCTATCCTCCGATCCAGCACCTTTAATTGTCCCCGGCCAATGCCGGCAGCAATATTGCTCATCCTGTAGTTATAACCCACCTCACAATGCTGATAGTGTCTCGCCTTCTCCCTGGCTTGTGTAGACCAAAACCTGACTTTCGCTATTTTGTCTTCATAATCCGAAACAAGCATCCCGCCGCCGGAAGAGGTGATTATTTTATTCCCGTTGAATGAGAATATTCCATAATCCCCGATCGTGCCGGCAAATTTCCCTTTATACGTTGTTCCAAGCGCTTCGGCGGCGTCTTCTATCAAAATCACTTTATGCTTCCTGCATAACTTTATTATAGGGTCCATGTCCGCTGAAAGACCGTATAAGTGGACTACTATAACGGCTTTAACATCGGGATACTTGTCAAAAGCCGCTTCCAGCGCCTCCGGATCCATGTTCCATGTCTCAAAATCGCTGTCAATAAAAACAGGGGTCGCGTTTTGATAGACGATCGGGTTTGCTGTAGCGGCAAACGTGAGGTCCTGGCAAAACACAATATCTCCCCGTTCTATCCCGGCGGCTTTCAGGGCCATATGTATCGCGGCTGTCCCCGAAACCAAAGCAACCGCGTGTTTTGCTCCTATCCATGATGCCAGTTCTCTTTCAAACCCGTCCACGTTCGGTCCCAGCGGAGCTACCCAGTTAGTGTAGAACGCCTCTTTTATGTATTCAAGTTCATATCCTTCATCACTCATATGAGGTGACGAAAGCCATATTTTCTCTGCCACAATATTTCACCAGATTTCATGATCGAGATACGGATCGATACTGTCTGTCCATCATAAAATAGCATATGGCCTGTAAAAATTCCGTCGAATAGGATCACAAATAATAGTTTTTAAAAATTCTTTAGCTTAAATACGAGAATTATACGTCCTCAGGCTGATTATCGACTGCGGTCAAAATGTCCTGAAACATCAACAATACCATTATGTACAGTCAAAAAATATCCCCCAATGCCCCTTAAACATTGGGAGGATATCGAACACTGATTTACAGTAACGTTGATTTACATATCATCAGCCTTGATTGTTTTTTGACATCAACTTCAGACCGCCGAAAAACCTTCCGTTTGCCATCTCCAGCAAGCCTTTGACGAGATTAGGTTTCAATCCTCCTGTAATTTGCAGGCTCCTCAAAGGGCTTCCGGCGCTCGACTCGATCATCATCCTGAACTCCGGCGTGCCGGGTTTAGCACCCCTGGATATATATTTTTTGAGTGCGAAGTAAAATGCCTTCATAACGAACGAATGCTCTTTCATGTCCATGATCGTATCGTTAAGAGTATATTCACCCTTCTTAGCTACACGAGGAGTAAATTTTCTGCCCAGCATCCTTTCCCATTCTTCCTGCGAGGGCGCCCCGACAGGGTTTTCATACCAGCTTCCGGGCTGCCATTCCGGTATTTTTATACTTATCCCTGTCTTCTCAATCGTTCCGGCAGTTATCAACGAGTCGGGATTTCCTCCGACGAGTATCGTATATGTACCGGACGGGACCTTCCATCCGTCATCCCAAACCGCAAAGCACCTTTCATCCAGTACGAAGCTCACTTCAACGCTCTCGACGGGCTGCAGCTTTACTTTTGTGAATCTCTTCAGCTCACGCAGCGGGCGATATATACCATCCTGCGGCGGACAGACATAAAGCTGTACCACCTCGGCTCCCTCGCAGTCTCCGGCATTGGTCACCGTAACGCTGACCCGTTCACCTTCAATATTTGCATTACTGTACTCGAATCGGGTATAACTGAGCCCGTATCCAAACCTCCACCGCGGTTCTACATTTGCTTTATCATAGTAACGATAGCCGACATATAATCCTTCTCTGTACTGCGCGTCCTGCGGTCCATAATATCCCGATGACGGGCAGTCCTTGTACTCTTTAGGCCAGGTCTCGGCAAGTTTTCCTGACGGATTTGCCTTTCCGTACAGGAGGTTTTTCACAGCCTCGCCGCCGGCCTGACCCGGCAGCCCCATATACAAAACAGCCTTTACCTTGTCAACCCAAGGTGTTTCAACTGGCGCTCCGCAGAACAGTACAACGACCGTATTTGGATTCTTAGCTGCACTATCCTCAATTAGCTTTATATGCTCAGGGGGCATTGTCATGTTGTCGCGGTCGAACCCTTCGCTCTCATAATCCGGTGTCAGTCCTGCAAAAACGATAACGACATCGGCCTCTTCAACGCTTGCTGTTCCCGTTAATACGTCTGCAGGGTTTACAAGCCTTATTGGATTGATGTGACTTGAGCCCGTTCCCTGGTAACGCATCTCCCCGGCCATATCACCGACGATTGCGATCTTCTGGCCTTCTTTGACCGGCAGGATATTATCATCATTTTTTAGCAGCACCGCACTTTGCTCGGCAGCAATGCGGGCAAGTTCGTGGTGGGCGTCATAATCACAAGTCGCTTTTTCTTTCAACGCTTCCCGGGCATCCATTACCATTTTCAGAACCCGCCCGACACTGCGATCGATATCTTTCTCATCGAGTTCTCCGCGTGCGACCGCGTCCATGACCTCTTTCTTCATATAACCGCTGCCGCCGGGCATGTTCAAATCGCATCCGGCTCTGAAGGCAGCGACTCGGTCGTTCATTGCACCCCAGTCCGTCATGACCAACCCGTCAAATCCCCACTCTTCCCTCAAGATCCTTGTGAGGAGCTCCTCGTTGTCGCTGCAGTAAACACCGTTGATTTTATTATAGGCGCACATGACTGTCTTGGGTTTTCCCTCACGCACGGCGATTTCAAATGCGGTCAGATAAATCTCCCTTAAAGTCCTCTCGTCAATCACGGAGTCCGAGGTGAAACGCCTGTATTCCTGGCTGTTGCAGGCAAAGTGCTTCAGACAGGCACCTATTCCGTTTTTCTGTATACCCTTGACAAAGCTTGCGGTAAGTTTGCCGGCAAGATACGGGTCCTCGGAAAAGTACTCAAAGTTCCTTCCGCATAACGGGTTATTGATGTTTAAACCCGGTCCCAGGAGTACCCCAACTCCCTGGTCTGCCGCTTCCTCGGCGATAGCGGCGCCGATTTTACCGAGAAGATCCTCATCCCAGCTGCAGGCAGTAGAAACTGCCGTAGGGAAACATGTCGCGGTTCGCGACCTGTGTACACCGAGATGATCTCCCCCTTCCTCCTGCTTGCGCAGGCCATGCGGCCCATCGCACATAAACATGGACGGTATGCCGTGTTCCGGATGATCCTTCGTCTCCCAGAAGTTTTTCCCTTCGCAAAGGTCGATCTTTTCTTCAAGTGTCAGGTTTAATGCTGTTTGCGTCAAATTCGCCATAACATCACACCCAATCTTATTTTTCTCTCTTAATAATAACAGGAATTTTCTCAAATATCCAGATGGAGACCAAGGGGACCAGACCAAGGGGACGGTTCTCTTGGCTTGATTTCAGCCAAGAGAACCGTCCCCTTGGTCGCCCGAAGGTATTTCCACTTAGATCTCAAATATCGTAGCCAACCACCCTGCCTCTTTCGCTTCATTTGCCGAAGCTGGATCACTGTCATCCACTTTGTCTCCTGTCAATATGGCTTCGAGTTCATCATCGGTCCTTGTTGTTACCATGCTTGGCCTCGATTCAACATTTGCTTGCAGGCCCAGGATCTTAAGACTCCCGATATGGTGGCAAACCCTATATTTGTACCTACAGCCATCAATGTAACATCGTCCGCTACGATCTCAATTTATCCTACATCGCCCTCAATAACGACATTATCGAAGCCGTCGGCTACATAGATTATATACTACTCAGAGCGGAATCGCACTTATGATAGAACTTAAAATCCGGCATACCGAAAGACGGCGCATATGCCCAGTATCATAACACGCGAACCTTTGAGGCAACCATGCTTGCAGCGGCCGATACGTTATGATAATATCTTATAGTACTTCTATAACGGTCTGCCTATATCGCTGCACAGGCAGAGTCTGATTGAAATAACTTTTCGCAAGACATTGAGGTCAATAATGAGAAAAGCCTGGTTGCATTTCAAAACTATAACTAAACACCGCCACAAAGTGATACAGCATTGCTTCAAGGCAGGAATTCCCCTGCAGGGTCTTCTTCATGACTTGTCAAAGTATAGCCCTGCCGAGTTTTTCGTCGGTGCGAAATTTTATCAGGGAAACAGGAGCCCGAATGAAGGTGAGCGTGAAACTTACGGCTTTTCGTCGGCATGGATGCACCACAAAGGGCGAAACAAGCATCACTATGAATACTGGACTGATTATAGCCCCGTTACGCGTGTCATCAGCCCCGTTAAAATGCCCTTCAATTATGTCGTTGAAATGTTTTGCGACAGGGTGGCCGCAAGCAAAATATACTTGAAAGATAAATATAACGACCGCAGTCCTCTTGAGTATTTCCTCAAGTCTAAAGACAGGCGCATCATCCATCCAGAAACCTCCCGTGAGATAGAGGATCTGCTTACGATGCTTGCAGAACGCGGGGAAGAATACACATTCGCGTACATAAGAAATCTTGTGAAAAGCGGCAAGGAAAAGAAAATGCAGTCCAGCAAAACATAACTGTCCGCAGCGCATGATCCTGTAACATACATATACATATATATCTATATAAGCATATGACCACTGCACACTGTGTGCAGTCCCTTCACCACCGAGACAAACTAATAGCATGGGCGTCACAACAGGAGTTTCAGTTAATAGAACCTGAACTTCCTGATATGACGCCCTTATAGTTTTTCTTCATATTAGTTCATAAATGAACGATACCCAATACTTCTAAAATAAATAGTTATACGGGTCTCCGGAACGGACAAACCGGACAGGAATATCGGGACCGACCAGCTCCTTTATCCAATTCACAGCGTACTTCATACCCAACTCCTCCATACTGAAGTGGCCGACATGAAGAATCGCCTTGTGTTTTCCGAGCTGCGCCGCATCACGGGCGTATGAGGTGACTGTCCAGTATACGGGTCATCCATGCGGCCATTCCCTCTCCTATGAACATGCCTGAAGAACCTGTTACATAGAGTGCCGCCCTGTCATCCGGGTCCTGGATCGTATAGAACTCGGGGTGTAACAGACCCTCGTCATAGAAGACTTTATATACCTTCAGGCTTTCCAGCGTATCATTGCTGGCCGGTCCCCACTGGTATGAGCCGTCATCGCCCTTGTAGAAAACGTTGGACAGGGAGTATGTGCTGTTGAACTGGACCAGGAAGGAAGCAAAGCCGGAACTTACGACCAGCGGATAGAAGTTGCTCCCCACATTGCCGGGATCATTCTTTTCCATAAGGCGGACGAGTTCAAGGAGTTCGTTTGCTGTGTAGGCTTCCTGAGGATCATAAAAGAGAAATAATAAACGCGGAGAGGTCGTTAATGCCATTGAACATACTTTCAAAGGCTCGACCTCTCCCACATTGCGAAATCCCTGTTATATGACTCCCTCGTCAATAAGCGACTGGTATTCCTCTTCGGTAAGCCCCAGCATTCCAACGTAAACATCTCTGTTATGCTGCCCAAGTGTGGGAGAAGGCTTCCTGATTGACGGCATCATGTCCAGGAGCTTCACAGGATTGCCGTTGAGTTTCATGTCGCCTATGACGGGATGGTTCACTTCTACAAACATCTCTCTTGCGTTGGCAATATGCTCGTCCTCTACGATATCTTTCAGAGTATAGATGGGAGCTGCCGGGACCCCGACCGCAAGGATCATATCAACGGCTTCTTTTACCGTATGGTCCTTCAACCACTCCTCAACTATCTCTTTGAAGGCCAGGTTGTTTTTTACCCTGAGCGGTACGTCGAGGAACCTCTCGTCCTTTATCAGATCCG
>JAAYMG010000079.1 GCA_012521525.1 Clostridiales bacterium
TGATCGAAAATCACGGCAACCCGGACGAAGGGATATTCCTTCAGTACCAGCCGATACTCGACCTGAGGACATCGGGTATAGTAGGCTTTGAGGCTCTGGCAAGGCTGAAGAGCAGCAAACTTGGCGTTGTTCCGCCAAATGAGTTCATACCGCTTGCGGAGGAAACCCAGCTGATCAATGAGATAGGCAAGGAAGTTTTGAGCAAGGTCTGCAGTGCGATCTCGACGGTCAGGAGCATGGGCTATGATGGCATCAGGTTCTATGTGAACATATCTCCTATCGAGCTGCTCAGGAATGAATTCCTTGAAGAGCTGACAGCCATCATAAATTTGCACGGTGTGAGTCCGGAAAACCTGGGCCTGGAGATCACGGAGTCGGTCTTTACGGAAAGTTTCGATGTTATCAATGAAAAGCTCGGAGCCGTGAAGGAGATGGGCCTGCATGTCGCAATAGATGACTTCGGCACGGGATATTCATCGCTTGCCAGGGAAAACGAGCTGAATGTGAACTGCCTTAAGATAGACAAGTCTTTTATCGATAAACTTATGAAAATCGATCCGGAAAAAGCGGTCACAAGCGATATCATATCAATGGCCCATAAGTTGGGACACGTAGTTGTGGCTGAGGGAGTAGAAGACGATAGACAAAAGCAATATCTGATAGAGAACAACTGTGATATGATGCAGGGTTTTCTTTTCAGTAAGCCGATCGATTTCGACACTGCCATAGGTCTTTTGCAGGGAACAACTTCGTCTTAGGCTTGGCTGAGGGTTGCTGAGACAGGGTGATGGAATGAAAGGGAAGACTCTTTCGATAAGGAGTATAATCGTTATCGTATTTATTCTGATCCTGACCGTTTCTATATGCTGTATAGCCTCATTTATTATCATGAACTGGATAAGCTCATCGAGATATGCGATGGGTGAGATGTCAGATTGCATAAACCGAAGTATACGTGTGCGCGTCGAGTCTTTCCTGCAATCATCCGAAAATATGGAAAAGCTGAGCCGCGGTGCCATCGACAGGAGTGTTATCGACGGGTTCAATGACTTTCTTGTAGAGGCGGTAGGTGAATACGAGGGCCTGGCGTTCATTGTCGAATCCGGTACGGAAAAGGTGGTCGCCAACTCTTTGCATATCGATAATTATGAAATCGGCAGGGACGGCACGCTCAAAATATATGAGATAAATGAAATAGACAACGCGACTCTCGTCCGGATATATGAGAAGTATCTCGAAGAGATGGAATCGGGCGATGACGGGTTTTCCGTAAAGGTCAACGATGAAAACATGCATGCAGACGCTGTCCGATTGGAACGCGAGGACTTGAACTGGATCATTGTGTCCGCTATTCCCGAAAGGCTCTTGCTGAAGGATATACATAACAGTATTGCGATCACCGTCTTATTGATGCTGATTGCCCTTGCTGTGTCAATAGCTGTATACCTGCATGCGATCGATAAACTGTTCAGACCCATTGAAGGTCTGCTCGAGACATCGGAGGTTCTGGCATCGGGAAGCGATTTGTCAAAAAGGGCGTTAGTCATCAGGAATGATGAGATAGGCAGGATCTCTGCGGCCTTCAACAAAGTGGCCGATAAAATGCAATCCATCGTAAGCAATCTGGAGCAAACCGTCAGCGAAAGGACAAAGGAAATGCACCACGCGGTCGAAGAACTGGAGAAAAACAAAGACCAGCTGAGGCTCATACTCGATTCGACTGCGGAGGCGATTTTCGGCATCGATTTGACGGGCAAGTGTACGTTTTGCAACAGGAGCTGCATAGAAACTCTCGGTTACTCCTGCGAAGACGATCTGCTTAACAGGAATGTGCACTTGCAAATACATCACAGCAGGCGTGACAGGTCACCGATCAAGATCGAGGATTGCAAGATCATGGAGTCGGTCAGGAGCGGAGTCGGCTCCGCTGCGAGCGACGAAGTATTTTGGAAAGCTGACGGGACACCGATCGATGTGCGCTACCATGCCTACCCTCAGTTCAGGAACGGACAGGTCGTTGGCGCGGTGGTAACTTTTATGGACATAACCGAGCAGAAGAAGGACGAGGAGAGGATCAGGTTCCTGAGTACCCACGATTCCATGACGGGACTCCTTAACAGGCGCGGTTTTGAAGGAGAACTCAGTAATTTTGACAAAGAGGAAAACCTTCCGATCTCAATATTGTTTGCCGATATAAACGGGCTGAAGCTCGCAAATGACATATATGGACACTCGGCCGGCGATGAGCTGATAATAAGATCAGCCGAAATAATTAAGAGCGTGTGCCGGGAAAACGACATAGCTGCCCGGGTAGGGGGAGACGAGTTTATCATACTGATGCCAAGGACGCCGTTGAGTGAAGCCAGGAAAGTCATGGAGGCCATCAAGGAAAAGAGCTCTAAGGTCATGGTAAGGAAACTCAGACACAGCATTTCGGTGGGAGTCGACGTAAAGCTGAGCCCTGACAAGGGAATCGAAAGGACGATGGAAAACGCCGAAAACGAGATGTATATCGAAAAATCCATGACGGGTAAAATTTACGGGACGATGGCTCTGGACGACATCATGAACGAGCTGTTCAAAAAGAGCTCAAGGGAGAAGGACCATGCAAACGAAGTGAGCAGGATCTGTGCTGAAATAGGGAAGGAACTGAAGCTTTCCGGGACAGAAGTGAAAAAGCTGCGGGAGGCCGGATATTACCACGACATAGGAAAGATAACACTAAGTAAAGAATTGCTGAATAAGGACTATGAGAGTTGGACGATATCGGACAGAGAGAAGATGAACCAGCATATTTTGATAGGTTATAGGATCCTGAATCTGTTCGAAGCTACTCTTGATCTGGCAGACAGTGTTTATTACCACCATGAACAGTGGGACGGATCCGGATACCCCAAGGGGCTAAGGGGAGAGGAGATACCTTTCATTTCACGGGTAGTCGCCGTTGCCGAGACTTTTGAAAGGGCATACGGCGAATCCGCTTCACCGTCGGAAGGCAGGGTCCGGGCAATCGAGAAGTTACGAATGGGATCGGGAAAGCAGTATGATCCATCGATAGTGGATGCCCTAATAAGGATCGTTGATAACGGAAAAATATAATAAGAGCGGGGACGATCTCTCTGTCCGGCTCCAGGCATAAGCCTGAGACCGGACAGGGAAATCGTCCCCAAACTGATCATTGTTGCCTGTCCTTCAGGCATAAGCCTGAGACAGGCGTATTTTGCTGCTTCACTAAGTGCTGTCAAACTGTAAATCGATGCTTATACTTATAAACCTTGCATCTATGTAAAATTTACTGTTAAAAAAGTCCGGGTGTCTTTTCAAAAAGGCTGACGGCTTTCCTTTCGGTTACCGGCTGTCCGTCATTTTCGATGGTGTTTTCCCAGTATATTTCTACTTTATCTCCTTCCGAGAGCTGCTCCAGATAAGAGGCATCATTACCGTTGATGCGAAGTACTATCCTGCCCTGGGGATTGGATGTGTCGATATCGAGCATGCTGAACAGGTCCAGGAACAGGTATGGGATGCCGGAGTTGCGCTTTGGCAGAGTAAATGGTTCACCGTTCAGAAAGATGTTCAACCCGATTTTCTTGTCAGGTTCTTCAGGGGCCTCTTCGTATCCTTCATGCACTTCAGTGACATTATTCTCATCATTACTGGATGCAGAGTCCTGTAAATGAGAATAGTTTCCCTGCGATCGATCAACACTTTCGGGATGAACGACCTGAGCGGTCTGTCCGGAATTTCCTGCTGGCGTATTTTCTTGATATTGAGATGCCCGGCTGATAAAGCGATCGAAGCTGTCCAAAACGATCTGCGCCTGTTCCGGCACACTCACTACCGGGTCATCTTTCGGCAGGAAATCAACGGTATCACCGTGAGAAACTGTCGTCTTTTCGTTCCTTTCGATGCCGTTTAGTATAAGGCTGTATTTCGAGGTATCAAATCCCAAAATCGAGCAGATTTCTCCCAAAGTGGAAGAAACGTATAACAAAATATCGTCATTTTCCCTTACAGGGTCTTTTTTGCGGGCCGGTTTTCCGTTGACCCTTGCGGAAAGCCTGACAGGTATCTTTCTGTCTTTATATAGGACAAAATGTTCCCCTGCCTGGCGTATGACATCTCGAACGGTGCATGCTGCATCCCTGCCGGATTCGGCGGGAACAAAATCGATTTTATCGCCGCGGCTGACAAATGTGCTTACAGCCGCGGGTTTTCCGTTCAACCGGATTTCCGCGGGCTTTGCGATTTCGCCCCGTATCGTACGCCTTTTCCCGTTGACGCTGAATGACAGCGAGGAGCCGTTCCGGCCGATAATGTCCTCCTGCCTGTAGCCGCCCAGGAGGAGCGCATCCATGACGGTATTCAGATTTCTGCTCAACAGCCGGGTACGAATGCCGTTTATATAGACGAAATGCCCGTCCTCGCCAAGGTTGAGGGCGGAGGTGATCGCGATACCCAGCGGTGTCGCGAATTCGGGACCATCGACGGGCAGCTCGCTCAAAATGTTTCGCTTCATATAATTGCCGCTGCCGACAGCGATCTTCTCTCGTCCCATCCCCAGCCGTTCTGAAAGTATCTCCGCAAGGCCGTCAGTCCTGCTTCCTCCGCCGACAAGGAATACTGCGGCCGGTGCACGCCCGTTGATTTGCAGTATCTTGTCCGCGATTACTTGCGCGAGATTTTCTACAGCGGGCCTTATGGCCTCCTTTATTTTTTCGGGCGTTACCGAATACTCAAGCCCAAGGATGTTTTGGTACCTTATTTCATCGACATCCCTTGACATCTCATACTTGATTTTTTCTGCGGTATAAAAGTCAAGAAGGAATGCCTTTGCGATCGCCTCAGTTATTTCATCGCCGGCAACCGTGACCATGTCATAGGCGGATATGCAGCCCTCGTCGGATATGGCGATATCGCTGGTACCGGCGCCGATGTCCACCAGTGCAAGGTTCAGCAGACGCAGCTCTTCCGGTATGACCGCGTTCATCGCCGCGATCGGCTCGAGGGTCAGGCTTGCGACGCGCAATCCCGCTTTCTGCATCGCCTCTTCGAGGCTTATGACGACCGCGTCCGGGAGAAATGCAGCGATTATTTCGGCTCGGGCAGTGGTGCCGCGATGGCCTATGAGTGTCTTCATCGGATAACCGTCAAGGTAATAGCGGTGTACCGAATAACCGGCAAGGCTGTATGAGACTTTGCTTTCGCTCTCCTCAACAAAAGAGGAGATGAGCCTTTTTGCCTCATCGACCGCGCCGGCTTCCAATGAAAGGACCGTCTGTGCGTCAAAGGGCTTTGACGGATCGACGGAAAAAGTGCAGCTTGCTTTCTGAGTCTTCAACGTGCGTCCCGCAGCGGCGACGCAAACGTTCATGAATTTGACATTCAACCTCTGTTCAAGCCTTGCCTTGACGTTTTCGACCACCCGGGCCACCTTGTCGATATCTTCGATCTGACCGTCGACGACCGACCTTTCGTCATGCTCGGCGATCTCAATATCTATGACCCGCAGCATTTTATTATCGGGCACACCCACGATGCCTATCACTGTGCGCGTTCCGATATCCATGGCAAAAATAAGGTCCTGCACCGGGAGACGGGCAGCCGGATTACTGTTCATCTGCGTACCACTCTCCTCTTGCCCTCCGGATATCCTCGAGCTCCTTTTGCATCATATACTTCCAGAGGGTATCCTCGACTTTATCCGGATATGGCATGAACTCGCAACCGAAATGCGGATCTTCTTTAATGTTCTGGGATTTGACGACTCTCCGGACGACCGCTTCAAAGTTCAATGTTCCGTGAGGCGTATGTATATCGATCGAAAGCATGTCATTTATGTCCAGCGGGCAGGGACCCGTGAACAGCACACCGCTGAGGCTGATATTTTCTATGCGGACCTCGATTTTTCTATTGCCGTTCTCTTTCTGAGCCTGTCCTGCTGAATTAAGCGGCAGGACATCACCTTTAAGGGAGACGTTTATCCTGTAATACTCTCTCCTCTCAAAGTCATCGACTTCCTTTATGTCGTAGAGCTTCAGGATCTTGGTGGTCGATGCGTATACGGTCGCGATGACGGTCTTGTAGCCGAGTTTGTCGTTGAGGATGGTAAGTTTCACTCTTTTGTTGTACGGGATGACATAGCGCAGTTCGGGGATGTTGCGTAAGACCACGTACTTGTCGTCTATTTCGATGATGCGTCCGGTGGATATGACAGTGTTGTCCGTTGTTCGAAACCTGCAAACCGAATTGACATATCCGGTATCGATTATAGCATTTGACATTTTCATCCTCCTTATGAAAATGTGCAGACAGATTAGGAGCAAAGCATGCCGCTTGGCACTTCATCGTGCCGTCGAAAGGTATTCTTCAAGGCACAGGCCGGAATCTTTTATTGCGGTCGCATGTTCAATGCCCACGTACCGGAAGTGCCACGGTTCATAACTGAGGCCGGTGATATCCTCTTTGCCTTTCGGATATCTGACAATAAATCCGTACAGATGCGCGTTTTCGCAGAGCCACTGAAAAGCATCTGTCTTCTCAAAACTTTCGTCAAGGGTACTTACGCCGGTCGTTATGATGTCAACTGCAAGCCCTGTGTGGTGTTCGCTTTCGCCGGGGGCTGCCAGGTACCGGCTTGCCCTGGAATATGCCAGATCGATATCTGCGCCGGATACGATCATGGACATTGTCTTCCTGTCAAGCAGTTTCTTCTGGTCGGATACGGACCGGTAAGCTGAGCAGATGGTGAGGACCACACCGTCCTGCTTCGCATCCGCGATCATCTTCTCCAACTCTTCATAGATCCGCACGTCGACCATGTAGCCGTCAGCTGTCTCTACAAGATCTACCGTAAATGACCTGTCCAGCGGTGATTTACTGCTGACAACAATCAGGTTCCAGTCAGACAGGTCATCTTTTTTGAGTGTGTTACCGGCAGCGGGCTCGTCCGAAACCTCGGGATCACGCGGTGTATTTTCCGTGTTCCCATCGATTTCCGGGCTGCCGATGACCTGTTCATGACCGGGGCTGCCACCGTCATCTTCGATCCCTTCGTGAGGGTCCTGCCCGGGGGACAGGCTGAGGATCAGGAATACCGCGGCAAGCA
>JAAYMG010000080.1 GCA_012521525.1 Clostridiales bacterium
GATATCGAGCGCGCTGCACGGTTTGTCGATGACTATCGGTTCCTCCATGCTTCCGCTCCAAATTATAAGTGTGCTCTTATACAGCTCGAAGTTTTGCTCCAGCTCGTGGCCGGCGATTTCGCATTGCTCCTCATAGGTAAGTCCGTACGGGTAATGGTCTCCCGACAGAACTATGACCGTATCATCTGCGATCCCTGCCTGTTCCAATTGCTCGATCAGGTGCTGCATGGCGCGGTCCAGTTCAATATTGCATGCCAGGTACGCCCTGACCGGCTCGGAGTAAGGCAGGTCCTTGACGAATTCCCTGTTTTTCCACGACATGGAGTTTCCGACAAAGGTATAGCGGAGGTGACCGCTGACGGTCATGTAGTAGGTGTGGAAGGGAATGTCGTTTATATATTCTGGGATGGTTACCTGCATCATCTCAAGGTCGGATTCGGGCCATACTTTTGTGACTTCAAGCCCGTTGCCCACTCCCTTATAGTCATATCCCATATTCGGGTGGGAGATGTGGCGCTTGTAATATTGATAGTCATGGTTGTGATATGCCCTTGTGGAGTACCCGAGTTTTCTGAGCATATTGCCCATTCCGAATGGCATGTAGTTGCTCCCGGAGCGCGCAAAGCTCCAGACACCCGGCTTCGGAATAAGGCCTGTCAGGGTCACATATTCCCCGTCCGACGTGGATACTCCCCATACCGGATTATAAAAGTTTTTGAAGACAAAACCTTCGTTTGCGAGTTTGTACAGCGTGGGCGTAAGCTCCTCATGGACGGCATAGGACGAAAAGCCCTCGCCCACGATCCAGATCAGGTTTTTGCCCTTGAACATACCGGTGTACTCGTTTTTGCAGGTAGGTTCGACACCCGCAAAGTATTCGTGCATTTCAAGCAGGGTTTTGTCCTTCTCGTTTGTTATCAGCGAATCGAAGTCGATGTCCATTATATTTTTTTCGTACACGACAGGCGTTGGTGAGGGAGAAGGTGAATGCGGTTCGGCTGTCGGCGTGACAGTTGGGACGTCTATGCTGGTGTCAGTCGGAACGGGAAAATCGTCATCGTCCGGAAGTATGGTACTCGGCAGGATATCCCCAAGGTCATCTGTAATGTCCGGTGCAAGCAGCTGCCGTATATCCAGGCGAAGCGTCGTCAAGACACCGAAGTTTGACACCGTCAGGTTCGGAATGAATGAGTCCAGGTAGATGTGTTTTATCGACAGGACACCTGATGTCGAATTGACAGTGATGATACTTGCGAGGAGCTGAAGCAATATAGAGAACAGAACCAGGAGCACTGCTGCCTTTCCCGACGTCCGGCGGACTTTTTTCCCGTATATTATCCACAGCACCAGCGGCAGGGCCAAAAGTATGAGAGGTATTATCGATTTCAGGATGCCCATTATGATCTCCCGCCAGAACTGGAGGACCTGGCCCACGCCCGTTGCGGAATACAGAGTCGTAAAAGTGTTGAAGATGGAGTAGTACACCGTCTGTATCATCAATATCAGAGTAACGAGCGAAAGCAGGACAATAGATAAAACCCGATTCACACGTTTCGGGAAAACCGTGCAAATCGTGGCGAGAAAAAGCCCGATCGGCAGCGTGAATATCAGTGTATAGAAAAAGCCCCTATTAAGTATCGTCCTGAAGCAGAAAGCTTTAACAACGAGCTCCATGTAGAAGATCGAGATCGGGAAGAAAAGAAATGCCGCAGCCCGACGCGGCGCTTTTATTTTTATCATTCTTTACATGCCACCTATCCAGTATCCGATTCCCAAAACTAGTAAGGTTTTACTTGCCGCAAGGTCTTTTTCATCGGTTTATCAATGTGCGCGGCAAGTATTATTATTAGTCATCGGCAAGCTGATTAAATTATCATGCGTCCTTTTATATCTTGTAAGATATACCATATGTAAGAAATGACGCCGGATATACCAATAGCCGGATCTCAACTTATAATTATGTCAGCAGGAATTTGCAATGTCAAGGAAGTTGGAAAGTATTGGATGGGTGGAATTGTAAACAATTTATAAACTTTTAGGAGCGCACCTTGATTTGGAAGGGATATATGCGGCATGAAGATTTGGCAATAACAGAAGAAGTATAAGATGCGAGATAATAAGATACCCGATGTTAAGTCGATTAAATAAACTAATTAAAAAGCAGGTTCCTATATATCCTATCATAGAGAAACATTATGTTCCCAGCTGATATGTGCCTTTTCAAAAATGCTTTCTCCGTCCAGCAGAATGCCTGCATTCCTGTTCATAGCATCCATTTGACTTCCCAGTATTTTCACCGCTCTGGCAAAATCCTTATATTCATCTGCGGTGTTGTGGGCGTCGCTGCCAAGCAGATGGACAGCTCCCTCCCTTATCATCCTCATATACTTCGACCTGCGTGAGAATGGGATCAGTGCGGATGCGTTCAACTGGAGCGGTATCTTAAGTTCAATAAGCCGCCTGACGGTGTGGGCATCATAACGGTCAATATGGGCGATGACAGGGATGATGTTTCGGCCCTGGATGATTTGAGATAACGACTCGGCGGTCCAGACTGACCACCTGTATCCCGGCAATTCCAGCAGCATGCAGTTCGTGCCTTCGATGCAGAGCCTGTTAAGATCTTCAAGGCTTGGCAGATCAATATATAATGTGACCTCGGCTGCCTTGACGATATTCATACCCAAATCGACAGATTCGGTTGCATCGATCAGCATTCGATAACTGTGCTCCCGCCTGTTGATAAAGGAATCCACCGTATCGTGGTACATATAAAAATGCGGAGTTGCTACCACAGTAGTTATTCCGGCTTCCTTTGCCATTCTCAGCTGGTTCATTGAGGTTTCAAGCGAATCGCTGCCGTGATCGCACCCCGGCAGAATGTGTGCATGGAAATCTATAAGCATGGTAATTGCCTCTCTCCATCAATATACAAACATATATTACAACCGTATTTTATTATTTCAAAAATATGGATGTCGACGCGGGGCATGGATATCGATGCGGGGCGGCCCGGACCGACCCGGGCTGTTGATGGTTGATGCTGAGTGCCTAAAAGAAAGCTCAAAAAAACACTCCTGTCCTAATGGGGATTTGTGCTGCCAAAGGAAGGAATGTCAATATATATTGAGTGTTATATAGAGCTTTTGTTCCGGCAGCATATCAAAATCAAAAAGTGTAACATGATACCTGAAACGCGAACGTCCTGTATATGTATGTAGGGAAAGATATGGCCGGGATTTTTTATACTATTATAAATGACGAAAAATGAAAAATAAGTCAAATTATATCAAAAACGAAATTTTAATGTATGATTTATCATGTTGATTCTTGCCGGCACAACGCAACTTTTTGCATTAAGGATCTATCATCTTGAACTGTCGAACCATTATGTTTTTTCATATATTTTCTGTTCCTGATTCCAATATAGATCTTTGCGATTTCAAACTTCGTGATTACCTGCTTAAAACCTCCTGAAAAATTAAGGATCACGATCAAGGCCTGGTCATTCTCACGGCAGTTGACCTGCTTTCCGGAAAGTTCACTGTTTTTTCAGTATCAGGCGGAATGTCGAGCCCTCGCCGGGTGCGGTCCTGACTGATATCTTACCGCCGTGCGAGGCTGCGATAAGGCGGGCTATGGACAGCCCCAGCCCATGGCCGGAAACCTGTGACCTGCGAGCCGATTCCGAGCGGTAGAAACGGTCGAATACCCGCATTGCCTCATCCCGCGTCATACCCGGACCCGTATCGGCGACCGAGATCCGAGCGGTGTCCCCCATGTCTTCGCATGATATCGTGATAGTGCCGCCTTTGGGTGTATACTTTATGGCATTGTCTATAAAGACCCTTACCGCCTGCTTGACGGCGCTGCGGTCGGCAAAAACTGCGGCGCTCTGTATTTGCCCCTGCTTCACATCGTGGTCCCTGGCTATGAGCTCCGTATCCCTGATCAGTTCCCTGCACAGCTCGGCAAGGTCGAATGTCTCCATTTCCAGTTTGAAGGTCTTTTTGTCGTGCCTTGCGA
>JAAYMG010000081.1 GCA_012521525.1 Clostridiales bacterium
ACGATCATCGGAATTATGATCAGTTTGATCAGTGCTCCGTAATATATCGACCATTCACGCAGATATGTATTTAACTTGACCTTTGAGAGAGTTGAACCAATGATCATCATTGACAAAGGTACAGTCAGATTGCCGATCCCTTTTGATGCTGATATAAGTACTTCCGGTATTTTGATATTAAGAAACATTACCAACAGTCCAACGCACACTGCAAGAATAGACGGATTCAGCAATGTACGCTTTATCTCCTGCAGAAGCTCTCCTCCCCCTAATCTACCCTTATACAGTATTACTCCATAAGTCCATACAAATATAACGAAGAACATATTAAATATCGAACCATATATTATTCCCTCAGGTCCATATAAGGAGTCAAGAATAGGGAATCCAACATAGCCGGTATTGACGAATATATTTGCAAAATGCAATACCGTTTTTTTATCATTTTTTACAGGCAACAGAAGCAAATACGATGAAGCCCCCATCAAAACATACGCACCCAGGGAATAGTAAATAGTCTTGATGACATTTTCCCTGACCGAGCTGCTCTGTATATTTAGAAAAGAGGTAAATATCATAAACGGCAATGCTATCTGTATGAGGATATTGACCAATCCTTTGCACATTTCCTCAGTGATGATATCCCTTTTTCGACTATAGAAACCAACAGCTATCATAATAAACAGTGATATAATGCTGTTGAAAACAACGGATATTTCCAAGTCGATCTCCCCTTGATAAAATCCTGATAACATTATATGCTCCAGCGATTTTCATGGTTCCTGCGAAAAGGAGAGATCCTGCATAGCTTAAACGATGTCATCTGTCAAATGGGCAAAATGATCGACCGATGATCCTGACCTTGACAATTTATGGTTTGCAATATATAGTATTTTTCAAACGCAACGAGGCGTAAAACCTTCGTTGCGTTTTTTTATGCAAACCGGCAGCTAAAATGTTCAAAGGGAGAAGATGCTGATGATAAGATGGAACAGTCGTATTTTGAAAGAAGCCCGTAATATCAGCTATCATACTGATCAAATGCGGAACGGAAATCTGGACACAAGGATCGAAACAGATAGTTATAAATATTTGAAGGACCTGGCTGAAGATATCGATCAGCTCTCAAATACGTTCAATGCCTACATAAACGAGATGACGCATATATTATCCCATCTGTCGGCCGGCAACATGGCAGTCGCATTTTCAGATGACATACATTATCATGGGGATTTCCTGCCGATAAAAAACGCCCTTCATAAGATAAGGCAGTCTTTGAGCAGCTCTTTCGACGAGATCCACAGGCTGTCCGCCGAGATAGACCAATTGAGCACCCAGGTCGAAAACGGATCCTCCTACTTGGCAACGAACACGTCTGAACAGGCAACCTTGATTTCAAACCTGACATCAACCATCTATGACATCACCGACAAAACGGTACATAATGCAGAAAACGCAAAGACTGCCGCGAAAGCTGTTGAAGCAATTACGAGGGAAACTGAAACCGGCAGGAGCTATATGGATCAACTGTCGTCCTCAGTCGATAAAGTCAAGTCCTCCATTGACGATATTTCCAATATCATCGAACTTATAAACGGTATAGCCGAACAAACGAAACTGCTTGCTTTGAACGCATCGATCGAAGCTGCAAGAGCAGGTGTGAACGGCAAAGGCTTCGCGGTAGTCGCCGGTGAGATCAAAAAACTTGCCCAGAGCAGCAGCGATGCTGTGAAGGAGACGACGCAGCTGATAAACAACGGGATAGCTGCAGCAGATGAAAGCGCTAAAATAACGATTCAGACCGTGGAAAGCTTTAAGAAGATAAACGATTCTATCGAAGGGATATCAGGTTTGTGCACTGAAATATCCGAGTTGTCCGATGAACAGGCAGAAAATCTCAAGGAAGTCTCAGCTATAATTACCGATATATCGAAGGCTGTACAGAGCAGCGCGGCTTATGCACAGACAAACAGTGCATCGGCAATGGGGCTGGCGAGCATATCCTCTCAGTTGAAGAATGTCCTTCAACGATATCGTTTGATGGGTCAGGAAAATGTTCATTCAACGGATAATAATATCGAAGCGAAGGCTTCACAGGAGTTGACAGGTAAAATGGCTGCAAAGCTGTTCTACGCAACTACCACCCAGGCCATTGATACTATCCTTGAAAATGAGATCAAAAATCACGATGATGTAGAGTGTTTGTATGTAATTGGCAGAGATGGAAGTCAAGTAAGCCATACGATCATGAACCCAAAGATCAAAGCAAACCATGACGAAAATTTCAAGCCAGCGATGCCGGGCGACGATTACAGCTCCAAAAAATACTTCCGTCAGGCTATGATAAACAAGAATGAACCGTATATATCCTCAGATTACATATCAAAGGCAACCGGAAACCTATGCAAGACTATTTCGTATGCGTATAAGGGTGCCGATGACAAATATTACGTGATTTGTATCGATATATTATGCAGCTTTTAACGCGTGTTCTGAAGATGCGTATAACTATCAAAACCTGCTTACCGGGGTGCAAAGTAAGATAGCAATAAATGTTTAGTCCAACATTCATTTCAAGCATAAAACGCGGAAGATGTTGTCCTTCCGCGTTTCCAATATCCATTTATTCTTTATCCTTTTTGCTGTGCACTGCGTCAGCACTCGTAATTCTTTGCCGCTTCAAACTCATCCAGCACGGCCTGCCCGGGTTCTTTCGTCAACAGTGAAACTATGATGATGGCTATGCAGGAGAGTACGAACGCCGGAAACAGTTCATATATAGCGAACACGCCGCCCAGACGCGAAATCAGCATATTCCATATAAATACCATGCTGCCCCCGGTGAACATACCTGCTAATGCTCCTGCTCTCGTCGTCCTCTTCCAGAACAATGAGAAGAGTATGACAGGTCCGAATGTAGCTCCAAAGCCTGCCCATGCAAACGATACGACTTTGAAGATAACGCTGTTTTCATCCAAAGCAATGATGATCCCGAACAGCGAAACGATCAGCAGTGTGATTCTGGAAACAAGCATTACCTGCTTATCCGTAGCGTCCCTTTTGAAAATACCTTTGAATATATCCCGTGATAGTGCCGACGAAGCAATGAGCAGATACGAGTCGGATGAACTCATCGTTGCGGCAAGGATGCCTGACATGACTATGCCTGCAAGGAATGCGGGCAGCAGACCTGTGGACATGACAATAAATATGTTTTCAGCATCGCTCCGTGTAAGCAGTTCGGCCGGATATAGCGACCTGCCTGTCAGACCGATCCCTACTGCGGCAAGCAGAGAAATAACACACCAGATTATCGCTATGCGTCTCGATTTTGTCAACTCGTCGGTTTTGTTGATCGCCATGAACCTCAGAAGTACCTGCGGCATGCCGAAATACCCCAGTCCCCATGACATGGTGGATATGATCGTCAGCAGACCATACTTACCTGCCTGTCCGAACAAGGGATTTCCCGCGGCATCAAGCTTCTGGACACCATCGGCAAGTTGGGGCTGGGCAATTCCAAAAAAGTCCAAAAAGCCCGGGATCGACTCAATATTATCAAGGATCGCCGGGATCCCGCCTGCCGCGACCGCCCCGACGGTCAGAACACTGCAAAGGGCAACTATCATCACTACACCTTGCAGGAAGTCAGTTGCGCTTTCAGCAAGAAAACCTCCGAGGAACGTATACAGAATAACTATTATCGCGCCAATAATCATGACGATCTGGTACTGCATTCCGAATAAGGTGCTGAAAAGCTTGCCGAACGTGACAAAGCAGCTTCCGGCATAGACCGCGAAAAATACCAGTATGAACAGTGACCCCGTTGCCTGGATTATCTTCTTATTTTCTTTGAACCTGTTGCTTAAGAACTCCGGTATGGTTATGGCGTTGCCCGCCAGAGTTGAGTACCTGCGAAGCCTC
>JAAYMG010000082.1 GCA_012521525.1 Clostridiales bacterium
CATGGTTCATCCTCCTCGGTTTGGTATTTGTTTAGCAACTATATTTTACCGAGGTATGAGCTTTGGCTCAACTCCTTTTTACACCATTATATAGACTTAATCAGAGGGGAGCAAGATCATGAAGAAACTTTATGATGTAAAGTTCACTTTCGATCCGAAAGATTATGACGGCGAAGTAAAAAGTGTAGCCGTACGCGGAGAATTTCTCTTTTACAAGAGCAACCTGACTGGTCACACCGATGAAACCGGCATGGTTGACTGTGACCGCAAATACACCTGCTATGAATATGAAGAGGACATGGATAACATTGGCGGCGCTTATGTTGAAGATATGACATGGAATGAAGATGCAAAACAGTATGAACTTACACTCAAACTTCCCGCCGGTCTATATACCTACGGTTTTGTCATCAATCCCGAGTATTGCGAGAAATTTGAAGGTTTTGAAAGCGCTTTCTGCAATGTCTATACAAAAGACGGTCAGGTTAAGGGCCTGCTGAACATCAAAGAGCATTTTGAGAAAATTAGATCTGGGCAAAAGGGCAGTATCGTTCCCGACCCAAAGAATCTTCCGGACATCCCCACCGTTACCGGAAGCCAGCACTACTCTCAGCTAATTGTTGGTGACTGTACGGAATACTCATGGTTGCCCATTAATGATCGCCAGAAGGCGGGCACTGTTTCATACATATCTTACAAAGACATCAATGGTGATACACGCTCATTGGGAGTATACCTCCCCAGTAATTACAGCCGTGATAAGGTTTACCGCACGATATATGTATCCCATGGTGGCGGTGGCAACGAGGCAGACTGGTTCCACCAGGGCGGTATAGCTAATATCATGGATAATCTGATTTCCGAAGGAAAGACGGAAGAAGCCATACTTGTTACCATGAACAACTCCGTCTATAAATGGGACTTTGAGATGATCTCCCAGAATATGATCAAATGTGTAATACCATTTATCGAGAAGCTCTTCCCGGTATATACCACCCCGGACAAGAGAGCATTCTGTGGCTTATCCATGGGAAGCATGACTACACTCTTCATTTATATGCACCATGCCAGCGTATTTGATTATTATGGTGCATTTAGCGGCGGAATGGCCCCGGGACATGAAGGCTACACTCTGGACGATCCTCATCTGAAAAATGTCAAGTTACTGATAGGCTGCGCCGAAGAGGATATCGCTTACAACGAAAGAGAAATCGGTGTGCCGCCTACGATCCGTGCACTCAAGGAAAATAATATACCGTTCCAAACCTACTTCACAACAGCAAGCCATGACTGGTTCTGCTGGCCCCAGATGCTCGAGCATTTTGCAGCAGAAGCGCTGTGGAAGTGACGTAAGCATAGTCTTGACATTGAAAAAGTAACCGTTTCATTTGCGAAGCGGTTATTTTACTATCAGCTATTCATTTACGAAGTGTATTGCAAACCAGATAATCTTGGTCAACTATTTAGCTCGCAAACAACTAGGTGTTTGATTTGATCTCATGCACAACAGTGATCCTGTAAGGGCTGTTATTTTGTAGTGCAGTAGCAGGTATTTTTCATAGTCTTAATTGTTAAAAGGGAGGTGCTTATATGAAACGCTATTATACACTATTGATTCTAGTAGCAGTTATTATCACAATAGCAGGCTGTTCTCTAAATAATTATAACAGCACCCTAGATCCTAGTGATTCTGCAGCCAACCTGGACAATCAGCATCTACCGGAGCATTCCGACTCAACGAATCGCAACGTTGGAACTGGGGAGCATGCGGAAACTACATCATCACAGTCGCCACAATTACTGTCTCCACCGCCGGAATCAAATCCATCGCCTGAAGAACAGGAACCCTTTTCAAATTTGCCCCCTCCGGAAAACGGAAGGCGGTATAAAGATGAGGAGATACTCTCAATATTTGAAAGCGAAGGCTTCCACGTCCTTGAAATACGCAATTTTTCAAACACAACGGTCGTTCAATATACCCCTCCCGGAACGTATGATAGCAACGAAGGCCGGTATCGATGGTCACGCTTTGTGTGGTTTGATCGTCTGACAGGTGAAAGAAAAATGATCTGCCCCGCCATAGATGCAGTAGACTTTGACGTCAGAATCAATAGAGAAGTCTGGATCCTCACGCGGGGAATTGTTAACGGAACGCAATACTTCCCGAACGTTTTTCACTCGCTTTATGAGAAACACGACGGTCTGGATTTTTTCCGAAACACAAATGAGGAGTACTTCATGCCAATCGATAGAAGTATTACCATAGGTGTTTCCAGGCGGGAAGCCTTGACCGGCATCAACTTCGGAGTTGATGAAATCGCTTTTACTTTCTCCTGGCAGCCCGGCTACGAAGGCGAATTCATGGCAGGCTCCTCAACAATACCCGAGATGAATATTGCCTTCGAGGATGGAAATTGCATTATTACAATGCACAAAACAATATTGGCGGAGGATTTCGTCATGCCGGATGTCGGTGAAGGCGATTCTATGAGAAGCTTTCTTTCCGCTGAATGCGATGGAACCGACACAGTTGTCACACTTAAAATTGCAGAAGATGTTACCAGATACAATATTGCCGCATCAGAGACCCCTAATGAATATTTTCCGTGTGCATTATTGAAGCTTATGCGAGGCGAATTTCATAAATATCCATCTGGTTGGTAAGCATTATAAATACCGTATTTCTACGGTATTTTCTTTTTTCAGCGCTTTTCGGGTGTCGAACAAGCAATATTTATGCCCAAAAAGTCAAGAAAAAGCTGCATGATTTTGGTATACTGAATATAGCAGGGGGTGAATGTGTGAGAAACTTCTTCGTACTGGCAGACGCTATCAATTTCATAGAGGAGAATATATGCAATCAGATAAATTCTCAGATGATTGCGGATTTTTGTTATGTATCACTCTCTAGTTTGCAGAAATTATTTCGATTTGCTCTTCACAGAAGCATCAATGAGTATATAAACAAAAGGCGCATTTCACTTGCAGCTGATGATCTATTAAGAACCGAATTGACTGTTACAGAAATTGCGTATAAGTATCAATTCAGTTCACCGGAGACATTTTGTAGAGCATTTCGAAAGGTTTGGAACGTTTCACCCTCGGCTTACAGAAGACAGTGGAAGTTTTCCGGCATTTTCCCCAGGATCAATTATCAATATGTTGAAGGAGAGGATCAGGAAATGGCTAGAAAAAAAGTAGATATCGCAGATGCATATGACGTTTTCAAGAGCATGAAAGGCACGTATGTCATTTGCTTCGACATTGTCAACCTCACGTACATAAACTGCATATCAAGAGCGGCAGGGGACTTGGCGATAGTCGAATCCGCAAGGAGGATCGACGAGGCAAGGGATGATGATATGCTGATGTTCCGGATCGGAGCGGATGAGTTTGCGCTCGTCACCGGACTGGAAAATCTGCATGAAGCCGAAAAGATCGCTGAAAAGGTCCTTTGCCTGAACGGAAATGAGATAGAGCTCAACGGCAGGAAAATTCCTTTATCGCTCAGAGCCGCATACACGAAAATCCCGCATGAAACCCTGAGATACAGCGATTTCTTTAGCAGCATGCACAAGGCAATCGAAGAATGCAAAAAATATTCAGAGAGCGCCGGCTAAGCCGGCGCTTTAATTTCTCTTGCCTTAAATCGCTATTGATTCTCTATTGCCTTCATTGCATTTAGGGTTTCATCCAGAAGAGTATCGAGTTCCCAGCCAAGCATTTCGGCACCCTTTGCGATAGTCTCCCTGGAGCAGCCTGCGGCAAACTTCTTATCTTTGAACTTCTTTTTCAGGCTGGAAAGCTCCATATCGGAGACGCTTTTGCTCGGGCGCATCAGGGCAGCCGCCCCTATCAGTCCGGTCAGTTCATCAACGGCAAAGAGTATCTTTTCCATAATGTTTTCAGGTTCGTACGGTGTCTTTGTCAGGCCCCAACCATGGCTCATGGCAGAACGTATGATGCTTTCATCGATCCCTTCATTTCTCAAAAGTTCAATTCCTTTGACACAATGCTCCTCCGGATAAAGCTCAAAGTCGATATCATGGAGCATTCCGACCGTGCGCCAATAATCGACATTATCGGGATCGTGCTTTTCCGCAAACCAGCCCATAACGCCGGAAACTGCTTCTCCATGGCGCAAATGGAACGGTTCCTTATTGTATCTTTCCAATATTTCTCTAGCCTGTGCAGGAGTCGGTATCATTCTATCACCTTTCACATTCC
>JAAYMG010000083.1 GCA_012521525.1 Clostridiales bacterium
AGTTGGAGCAGTTGATTTCGAAGTTGAGGGAGGATAGCCCTCCATAACCCAGGTCCGCATGGGAGTCGAAGAGATACACCGATGAGCAGTTGTTTTCCTTCGCAATTTTATATGACAGGGCATGGGATTCTGACACATATACCTTTGTGTCCCCGGCAATTCCGAACTGCTTCCTGATCCTGCGCCAGAACCCGTCCAGTTCAGAAGTAAGCCGGTATGCTTCCATGATTTCCTCACCCCGGGCCTTCGCCTGTATATACTTCTTATACCAAAGATCGATAAGGCACTTTTTGTTCTCTATGTACGAACCCCAGTTGTCCCTTGTAAAAATAAAATAGTCCCAATCTACCGATAGCAGACACTTCTTCATATCATAACCCTCTTATCCGAACACCTGTTAAAATATGAATCCTATGTGTCCTGAAAAAACTATCCAAAGAAGATCTGGACCAAAGTTATTCAGAATCAGCTCATTATGTATTTTTATCCTGTTATTATATTAGGCTCCGGTTTTTTATAAAGTCAATATCGGATAACGCCGATTCCGGGGGATTATCGCTGTTTATTCCAAAATGTCTAAACAAGATGCTCATTTTCAAAAAGACTCTGCACATGTTATTTTACGATACAGTTGCCTTGCACCCCTTAGCGCAAAAGGTGTGGCTGTTTTGGAAGGAACCGCTCAAATAAACAGTTTTGACAAAGATCCACTCAAACAGTTTTGACAATGATCCGCCTATTAAGGCTGCACCACTCGGAAGCTGACTTCATTAATATGTATTGATAGAGGTATTGATTGGGGGACTTATAGAGGCAACTGCCCTTTGTTTAAAATGCTTGTCAGTAGTTGCGCCAAGTATTTATTTTTAGCGTATTTTTTCCGTTGACAAACGGAACGGATTTTGTTATAAATTTTACATTATAGCAAGGGCGCTGTTGGAAACGATCAACAGCGCCTCTGCCTTTTTATTTGGCACACCGGGCCTATCCCGGATCCGAATCAGAAAGTCAAGAGAAGTGAAACCTGAAACTGCCTATCGATAAAGCTCCTCACAGTCAAACATTCGTGCACAAAGGCGTGTATTTTATTGATCCCTCAATAAAATACGCGCCTTTAAATTTTCATTTATATTATCAGGGAGGAATCATCAATGAACGTCACAATGGTAGTGGATACCCTATGGGTAGTGCTTGCGGCCGTACTTGTGTTCTTTATGAACCTTGGTTTCGCAGCAGTCGAATCGGGATTCGCGAGGTCGAAAAATACTGTCAACATCCTCTCAAAGAACTTCATCGTCTTCGCGGTTTCCTCGCTGGGCTTCATGCTTCTAGGCTGGGGACTTATGTTCGGCGGAGACAACCCGGTCGTTGGCACGCAGCAGCTGTTTATCTTAGGCAAGTCCGACCTCAACTTCTACAATGACACACTGACATCGACCGTACCGTTCTGGGGAAAATTCTTCTTCCAGCTTGTCTTCTGCGGCACCGCTGCAACAATTGTATCCGGAGCGGTCGCAGAGCGCATCAAGTATCTGTCCTTTATAATCTTTTCATTCGTACTCACACTCATCATTTACCCGATCGTCGGTCACTGGATCTGGGGCGGCGGCTGGCTGGCAAATCTCGGATTCCTTGACTTTGCGGGAGATACCGTCGTTCACTCGGTCGGCGGTTGGGCGGCACTCGCCGGTGCCCTCATACTCGGACCCCGTTACGGGAAGTATGATAAGAACGGAAAGCCAAAGGCGATACCGGGGCATAACATGTCACTTGCAGTTATCGGCCTCTTCGTCCTGTGGCTCGGATGGTTTGGTTTCAATCCCGGCTCCACCATGAGTTTCCAAAATTCCGGGGATGTCGTCCACATAATCGTTACCACCAACACCGCAGCCATAGCAGCTGTACTTACCGCTACCGCAACATCATGGATATTCATCGGCAAGCCTGACCTTGGTATGACCATCAACGGCTGTCTTGCAGGTCTTGTCGGTATTACCGGAAGCTGTGCCTATGTAAGTGTTACAAGTTCGCTGATCATCGGCGCGATTGCAGGCGTTATTGTCGTATTTGCAGTGCTTTTCTTTGACCGGGTGAAAGTGGATGATCCGGTCGGCGCGACTTCCGTACATCTGGTTTGCGGTGTTTTCGGCACGCTTTGCGTCGGGCTCTTCGCACAGGAGGGCGTTACAAGCCTTTCCACAGTCAACGACTTATTCTTCGGCGGCGGGATGTCGCTGCTCGGAGCCGAGATCATTGGTGTCATCGCCGTCGGTGCATTTGTATTTGTCTCATCATACCTGGTGTGGTATATCATTAAGAAAACGATCGGTATCCGTGTAAGTCTCGATGAAGAAATCAGGGGCCTCGATATCGGCGAACACGGGAACTCGGCATATCCGGACTTCGCCCTCGCTGCTCCTGTCATAACATTGGAGAACGGAAAGGCGGAAGGGATAATCGAATATATACCGGTCGAAGATTCGAAACCCTCTTCGGGTGCGGTGTCTCCCGATGTCGCTATACCTGTCGTCAACCGCTCACGTCCCGGCGCCAAGCTGACACAAGTAACTATTATCACCAACCAGGATAAGTTTTCACAACTCCAGGCCGATCTTGACAAACTGGGCATCACGGGTCTGACAGTCACCAACGTCCTTGGCTATGGGCTGCAGAAAGGCCACACGGAATACTTCCGCGGAGCACCGGTGAAAACGAGGCTCCTTCCAAAGGTCAAGGTGGATATCGTTATCAGCAAAATACCCACCCAGACGCTGGTCGACACGGTCAAGAAGTCGCTCTACACGGGCAATATGGGCGATGGCAAAATCTTCATCTATGATGTTGAAAACGTCATAATGGTAAGGACAGGAGAAGAAGGGTATGACGCACTGCAGGATGAGGAATAGTCTCACTCATATGCATATAACACATATGATAATGCCCGAAAAAGCAGTAAGACCCCAACAAAAGGGTTGTATCCGGATAGAAGAAGGTATATAAAGGTCTAATAATGCAATAAGGGTTTCCGACATTGGCCAGTCCGGCAGCTGCCGCGTAAGCTCTATGTACGGAGACCCTTATTTTTAATCCTTGTGTTTTTGAAATACCATGCAGCCCCATTTCAAAGCCTGCCAGCCAATTGCTTCTTTTTATCCTGTTCTCAGACATACATTATGTGTCCGACGGGCGTTCTCTCTTTCTCTGTGGCGATCAGTTCACCGATTTTTACGATTTCTTTCAGCTTTTCGTTTATGAATGGCTGCAAACAGGCAGGGACATGGTCCTGATGATACCTGTGATTCTAAAACTCCATATGGACTTTTGCATCAAGACTAAAGACATAATGGAGCTAAAACTTACAGACACATATTATCAGAATCATCATAAAATCAATGTCAATTCCTATCAGCTTACGCAAAGTCATTACAATTTATAAAACCAGTTCCAGTCACCATGATAAATCATCCTTTTGCTCATTCCACCGTCAACGACAAACGTTTCTCCCGTTATGAAATCCTGGCGGCACAGGAACAACACCATATCGGAAATGTCCTTTGGGGTCCCGACCCTGCCTGCCGGGACCGCAGCACGATCTTCGGGACTGAAGTCATCATTATCCGTTACATTTATCCACCCCGGTGCAATGCAGTTTACGAGGACATGCGGGGCCAGGGACATTGCAAGGGCGTGTGTCAACGCCACGATCCCTCCCTTCGCGCTGGCATAGGCTTCCGTATCGGGCTCCGACTGGAATGCCCTTGTCGACGCAATATTGATGATCCTGCCTTTGTTTTTTATGAGTTCATCCCTGCACAGGCGGCTCAGCTCAAAAGGCGCTTTCAAACCTACGGATAAAGTGTAGTCAAACTCTTCATAGGTCAATCCCGATAAAATCCCCTTGTTCCCGCGGCAGGCATTGTTCACCAGACCATCTATCCGCTGCAGCTTTTCCAGCGCATACTCAATGAACTTATTCAACACAGACGGGTCTGCGACATCTCCGTGAAAGCAAAACAGGTTATTAGGATGCTCTTTAATAAAATCGCTCGATCGCTTCTCGTCTATATCAATAAAGCACACCTTATCTCCTTCGTTAAGGAAATCGAGGCATATCTGCTTCCCTATACCATGTGCTCCACCTGTTACAACTACTCCTCTGCCCATAATTTTCACCCCGATATGATAACATCCCCGACCAAAACGATCGTATCAACATGTACCACTTTCATTCCGCTCCTTCATTCCACCCTTTGCAGACATCGATCCATGAAACGTAAGAAGAATATTTTTCAAGTTCTTCAATTGTAAGTTCGATAGCGCTGTTGCTGCTGCCGGCGGCGGGAAAAACAGTTTCGAACCTTTTAAGAGAAACATCCAAATAGACCGAAACACCGTTGTTGACGGCAAAGGGACAGATACCGCCGACTTCATGCCCGACAAGCGTAACAGCTTCTTCAGGTGTAAGCATTTTCGCCTTTGTACCGAATTGTGCCTTGTATTTCGGGTTATCGATCCTTGCATCGCCTGCCGCAACGATCAATATGGGCTTGCCCCCGACCATAAAGGAGAGCGTTTTTGCGATCCTGCAAGGCTCACACTTCAGCGCTTCCGCAGCAAGTTCGACGGTGGCGCTTGAAACATCAAACTCCTGCACCCTGTTATCTATTCCGTATTGCGCAAAGAATTCCCTGACTTTTTCAACAGGCATTTTTGTCCTCCTGAGTTCTCCTACGATTTTATAATGACTATTCGCCTTGCATGTGCAAATTAGCTTCTTTTATCAATGCAACTCTGTAACGGAATAACTCTGCACCACCAAATAATTCATCTGATCTTGATCTTTATCTTAATCCGAATCTGAGTTTGAATCTTTTATTTTACCTTGAACCGTAACTCGTTTGAAAGGCTCATGTATCACCATTATTTTGTGGCATGTCCATATTTCATCTTAAAGTATTGTGTCAAAAAAGCAAGACTCTTTTGGTCCATAAAGACTTCGTAGTTCAAATTCTGTGTAATTTTAGCTTTTTTGAGAATGATCAGGACTCTCATCATATGAAAAAGGGATGATCTAAAGCCACTATAAAGCCGCTTACCCAAAAAGATAAGCGGCTTATAATCTATACCTTCAGATCAAAACCCTGTTTGCGGGCAACTTTCAGAAGTTCCTGACGCTTTATGTTCTGATATTTCAGCCTGCTTACCACCTGGTCACTGAAACTGTCAACAGGCTTTTCGGGTTCCCTCAAATCGTAGTAAGTCCTCATCTCTTCATCATGATCTTTTATTTCATCAAGATAACTGTCAAAGAAAGTGTAGGCATTTTCAAATACCCTAAGCCTCATTTCCATTCTGGGCTTCAGCTGAGGGCTTTGATTCGGATACCCCAATCCGAGCCCCAATACCGGGAAAGTCAACTCGGGCAACTTTAGAAGTTGGCACATTTTTTCAGTATCATTGAGGATGCTCCCCAGATATATCGTCCCCAGGCCAAGCGATTCCGCAGCCGTCACGACATTTTGCGCCATAAGGCAGGCATCCGTAAATGAAGAGAAGAACCTGTCAGTATCTCCTGCGTAATCGGGGGAATGACCCTTTTCTTTTGCAATTTGGCTGTTTCTGTATTGATCCACGATAAAAATCAGCAGTTCCGGAATTCTTGCCACATACTCCTGTTTACATATACCGGCGATCTCCGCTTTGATCGACGGATCGGTCACGCGGATTATGGACGAAGCCTGCATGGCAGTAGACGACGCCGTGCGCCTCGCGACTTCCATCAACAGGTCAAAAACCTCTTCAGGTATTCCCTGATCCTTAAACTCCCGAATCGTGCGATGCTCCAATTGCGTTCTGATCGTCTCATTCATACCTTTCATCGCTTATCTCCTCATCCAACTAGATA
>JAAYMG010000084.1 GCA_012521525.1 Clostridiales bacterium
TCGCCGACGGAAAAACAGCCGTCGTTGTCAACATCGGGGACAGCAGAGCGTATGCCATTGATGAGAACGGCATTGAACGCATTACAAGGGATCACTCCGTAGTTGAAGACCTTCTGTTGAAGGGTGATCTGACCCGCGAAGAAGCAAAGACTCACCCCCGCAAGAACCTTATAACCAGAGCTCTTGGTACAGAAAACTCAGTGGAATGTGATGTTTTTTGCCGGAAGGTGAAACAGGGTGACTATATCCTGCTGTGCTCTGACGGACTGACAAATTTCGTCGAAGAGCAGGAGATCCTGTATGAAGTATTGCACGGCGGTCAAAAGGAGTCCGTCTGCGACCGCCTGATAGATATCGCCAACGAACGCGGCGGCAAGGATAACATTACTGTAGTCCTTTTGGAAATCTAGTACAGACGCTGCCGGAGAAATGGAGTTCACGATGGACAATGCAGATAAGTACATTGGCATGATGTTGGACAACCGCTATGAGATTTTGGAACAGGTCGGTGCCGGTGGTATGGCGGTGGTATACAAAGCACGATGCCACAGGCTGAACCGGCTTGTTGCCGTAAAGATCCTCAAAGAGGAATATGCCAGGGACGACGACTTCCGACGCCGTTTCCATGCTGAAAGCCAAGCTGTTGCAATGCTTTCACACCCCAACATTGTGGCTGTATATGATGTAAATAAGTCGCGTGATATAGAGTACCTGGTTATGGAGCTCATTGACGGGATCACGCTGAAGCAATATATGAGCAGAAGAGGCGTTCTCAACTGGAGAGAAGCCCTTCACTTTACCACACAAATAGTACGCGCTCTTGAGCATGCGCATAACCGGGGCATAATACACAGGGATATCAAGCCACACAACATTATGGTCCTGCGCGACGGCAGCGTAAAGGTGGCCGACTTCGGAATAGCCCGTTTTGCGGCTTCCCAGAATACACTTACACAGGAAGCCCTGGGCTCGGTGCACTATATCTCGCCGGAGCAGGCTAAGGGAAGCCACATCGACGCGAGGTCGGATATCTATTCGGTAGGCGTGGTCCTGTACGAAATGCTGACAGGAAGGCTTCCGTTTGAAGGGGATTCAGCCGTGTCGGTAGCAATCCAGCACATCAACTCCATGCCGCTTTCGCCCCGTGAAATCGTACCGACTATTCCCGAAGGACTTGAGGAAATCACGCTGAAGGCAATGGCTGCCGACCTGTCTAAGAGGTACTCGTCGGCAAGCGAGATGTACAGGGATCTTGAGGAATTCCGCAAGAACCCCGAGATACAGTTCAATTACAACCTCAACGACTTTGAGTTGACACCGGAAGAGGAGGAACCGACCAAGAAGCTCCCGCCGGTAAAACCCGGGGCTGCTATTGCCAAATCAGGCTATGAAAACGGCTCGCCAAGGAAGAAGGAGTCAGCCATGAGCAATAACAGGGTGCGTCAGAGCAGGTCTTTTGCAATGCTTTTCGCAGTGCTGGCAGTGCTGCTGTTTACGGGCGGCTTGTTTTACTTCCTGTGGACAACGGTCATCGATCCTCTGCTGAATCCGGAGTCAAACATGGTCGAAGTCCCGCTGCTTGAGGGGAAGATGATCGACGAAGTCCTGAACAATCCCGATTACGAGGATGATTTCATTATCGTTGAGAGCAGCGAATCGGTTTATCACAACAGCCCGGCGGGAACCATCATAGACCAGAGGCCTTCGGACGGGCGCATGGTCAATAAAGGATCCACGATCACCGTAACGGTAAGTCTGGGTCAAAAGTATATCGTCCTGAAGAGCTATAAGGGTATGGAATACCGCAATGCCGAAAGCGATTTGCTCAAAAATGGCCTGATCGTATCCGAAATAATAAGAGAGACCAGCGATACCGTACTCAAGGACAATGTGATACGTACCGATCCGCCGGCAGGAAGCTCCCTTACCGAGGGGGATTCGGTCGTACTTTATGTAAGCCTGGGCCCTGAGGTGCTCAAGGTCAAAATGCCCGACCTGGTCGGAAGGACCGAAGAGGCCGCAAGGCAGGCGATCGCAAATCATAAACTGTCCGAGGGACAGATCACTCTCGTTGAAAGCGAAAGCCCGGCGGGAGAAGTCGTCTGGCAGAGCATCCAGCCAGGCATCGAAGTGGACGAGGGGACGCCGGTTTCGCTCCATATCAGCTCGGGACCGCCCGAGACTCCGTCACCGACCCCTACCAGCGATGTTACAGCGACTCCCGGAAGCGAGAACGGCAACGAAAACGGCGAGGTGACAAAGTCGCTGCCCATCCTGTTGGATCAGAATAAGGATAAAATCCAGGTCGTGGTAAAAGTAAACGGAAACGTTGTTTTTGATCAGCTTGTTGAAACCGATGATAAATGGTTGGAAGTACCCATCACCGGAAAGGGAAGGGTTTGGGTAGACATCTATTTTGACGGAGTATTGACATACTGGCAGGAAGTAAACCTGAATGAATGATCATGCCGATAAGGACATGAAGGATGTATGACTGTAAAAGGCATAATTTACAAAGCAGTCGGCGGATACTATTACGTAAAGACTGACACCGGTCAGATCGAATGCCGGGCCCGCGGACGTTTTCGGATCGAAGGCATCACCCCGCTGGTCGGAGACATGGTGGAAATCGAACTTACCAGCGACGGCAAAGGGTATATCAAGTCCGTATCTCCGCGCAGGAATTCTTTCGTTCGTCCGCCTGTTGCGAATCTGGATGTGCTGGCAATAGTCATATCAGCAGCCCCGCCTGTCACGGACCGGTTCATGATAGACACGATGGCAGCTGTGGCTTTCCACAAAAACATCGAGCCGATCATTGTGATAAATAAATGCGACCTTGACAGGGGAGACGGCTTCTTCTCGATCTACAAAAAATGCGGCATCCAATGTGTCAGAACGAGTGCCGTTACCGGTGAAGGGACCGATGAACTGGTCTGCATGTTGAAGGGCAAGGTATCCGCTTTCTCCGGAAATTCGGGGGTCGGGAAATCGAGCCTTCTGAACCGCATAGATCCCCGTCTTGGACTGAAAACCGGTCAGATAAACGAAAAGATCGGAAGAGGCCGGCATACGACCAGACATGTCGAGCTGCTGGATCTGCCAAACGGAGCAACGGTAGCGGATACCCCCGGATTTTCGTCCTTTGATACGATGGAAATGGATCTGATTGATAAAAACAGTATCCAGTTTGCTTTTCCGGAGTTTGCTCCGTACATCGGAATGTGCAGATTTACGGGTTGTGCCCATGACAAGGACAAGGGATGTGCCGTGAGGGCTGCCGTAGAAAACGGAGAGATTTCCGTTGAACGGTACAACAGTTACGTACGGATGTACCGTGCGGCCAAGGAATATAAAGAGTGGGAACACAGACCGAAATAATGAACCCCCCAATACGGAAGGTGGATGATCCGGCAGGTGACAATGGTTGCCTGCCGGATTTTTATGGAATATCAGATTCTGCAGCAGCTGCCGGGATCAATGAGTTGAGGGTCATGAAGAAATCGAACTTCGATGTTTTCATCAAAAAAGTAAAAATCCAGGCGTAAAGTAAAAAATCCATATAAATCAAAAATGTCAGTATAATAGTAATTATGTTACAGATCATGCCTGCTATAATACGTATTGATTTTGACATATTTTTTTGTCGACACTTATGTTAAGGGACAGGGGGCCTGTCCCATTTTTTACTTTATAAAATAATTAAATATAAACAATAAAATCTGGCAACCGATCTGGCAACTATTTGATAATTTCATTGAAAACAATTTGGCTATGTGACCTTGAGTTGTAATCCAGTTTTGTGAATGCCTATGTGTCACGTGATATGGCGGATACTTGCAATCCAACAGCGGCTTTATTTGTTAGACAGAAAAGCATAAAAAGGCGGCAAAATGAAAGTGGCGCGAAAAGAATGAGCATAATACTAACAGAAAAAAATTCGATGAGGGGATGTGGTTGCCATTATTATCAGGAAGTTGACAAGAGGAATTGATGAAATAAAGGAAAAAGGTTTGACTGATTGCATGCGAGAGCTTAGGGCTAAAACCCATAAATTTATAAATATAGTAGCGTTGTTAACAGCGATCCTAATGCTGACCTCGACTGCCGCGGCCACAAGCGCAACACAATATAAAGAATATCCCAAAGTCCTTGTGCCGATCGGCCGGACTGCCGGAATCAAACTGTTTTCCGACGGTGTTCTGATTGTGGGGATATCAAAAATCCCTACAGACAAAGGAGATAGAAGCCCGGCAGGAGATGCGGGGCTGAAACCCGGAGACATCATAGTGGGATTGGATTCGAAAAAAGTTACTTCCGTCGAAGATCTTCGGTCGATTTTGCAGAGCAAAAGCAGTAATCGTTTGCAGGTAGAGTATATAAGAAGCGGAAAGAAAGAAAAGTGCTATATACAGCCTGCTGTATCATCGGAAGACGGGACAAGGAAGTTGGGAGCATGGGTCAGGGACAGCATGGCCGGTATTGGTACGCTGACATTCTATGATCCTCAAACCGGGAAGTTCGGAGCTCTCGGACATGGTATAAATGATGTGGACACATCCGCTCTTATGCCATTGGCAAAAGGAACTCTTATCATGTCCAGAGTCGTTTCCGTAAGGCCCGGTGAGGCAGGTTCGCCCGGCGAACTCATAGGCGAATTCGACGTGAACAGGGAATTCGGTACTCTCGTTTCCAA
>JAAYMG010000085.1 GCA_012521525.1 Clostridiales bacterium
CGTCAAAAATCAGGTCCGCTTCGACGGGCAGTCCATATTTGAATCCGAATGACATTACGGATACCACCATTGAGTGGACCCGCTCGACACCGAAGATGCACTCACTCAGCATCTGCTTGAGATCGTTTACCGAAAGCCCGGATGTGTTGATCACATAGTCGGCGCGTTCCCTGACCGGGGTCAGCTTCTCGATCTCTCTGCGGATGACCTGCTCGATCGGCTCTCCGTCCGTTGCCAGGGGGTGCCTCCTCCTGCTCTCCTTGTACCTGCGGATGATCGCTTCGACTTCCGCCTCCAAAAATATGATGCGGCTTTCGCACCCCATGCTCCCGATCGTATCGAGAGCTTCAAACAGGGGCGTAAAGCTGTCGCCGCTTCGTATGTCCGTCACCAGCGCGACCCTTTCATATTTGCCCTGCATCGAAATGCAGAACTCCACAAACTTTGGCAGGAGAGCTACCGGAAGGTTGTCCACACAGTAGTATCCGAAGTCCTCAAGTATGTTGGCGGCCCGGCTCTTTCCGGCGCCGGACAGACCTGAAATGATAAATATCTGCATCCTACCCATCTTCCCCGATTATTCTTACCTCCGGTTCGAGTTCGACTCCGAACCGCTCCTTCACCGTTTCCCGGATTTTCTCCATAAGCGATATGACGTCGCTGCAGTTGGCGTTTCCGAGATTTATGATAAAGCCCGCATGTTTCTCCGAGACCTGCGCGTCGCCAAACCTCAGCCCCTTAAGGCCGCAGTCCGATATGAGCTTTCCGGCGTAATATCCCGGAGGCCTCTTGAAAAAGCTGCCGGCACTCGGATATTGCAAAGGCTGGGATTCCACCCTGCGCTTTTTCAGCTCCTGCATGCGCTCATGGATAAGCTCTTTGTCACCTTTCGCGAGGCGGACCCTTGTGCGAAGGATGACACATCCGGGATTGTCCGTAAAAAAGCTCCTCCGGTAACCGAACAGGTGCTCTTCCCCTTTCAGCGTCCGAATATCCCCCTGCCCGGTCAGGCAATCCGTCTCAGTGACACAGTCTTTCATTTCTCCGCCGTAGGCCCCTGCATTCATATAGACCGCGCCGCCTACGGTTCCCGGTATACCGTATGCAAACTCCAGGCCTTCAAGGCTTCTTTCCATCGCAAATAAAGAAAGGCTGTTGAGCGCGGCACCGCACTCAGCTTCTACAACGTTATCGTCAAGTTCGGTTATCCTGTTCAGCAAAGTCGTTTCTATTACAAGCCCGCGTATACCTCCGTCGCGAACGAGGAGATTGGAACCCTTGCCGATGATCTGGAAAGGAAGTCCCTTCTCCCGGGCAAATTTCACCGTCAATACCAGCTGTTCGATGGTCTCCGGTTCGCACAACAGATCAGCCGGCCCGCCGATCCGGAAAGTCGTGTGGGCGCTCATCGGCTCACCGGTCTTTATTTTCAGGCCCGGAACGTAAAAGGCAAGCTCCCGCATATACCCGTCGATCCCCATAAAGCCTCCCATAGAATAAGAGAAATTCACTGCCCTCTGCAAATTCGATGATACACATTTTAGTATACACCACAACGGGCACAAAGGAAAGTCGTAATATGCGATAGCCAGGTCCCGGCGATGTTACTTCCTGTTCCAAATACCAATAGGAGCCGCACAGAGTGCTGTCCACACTCCGTTGCGGCTCCGTCGATCACTCAGTGATTAAGCTCCGAGCATTGCTGCGCCCACTATTCCTGCATCGTTCCCCAGCTCGGCACGTTTAATGACGGTTTGAGGAACTCCGCGTGTATATCTCGCCTCGTCAACCAGTTTCTGCAGCGGCTTGAGCAGGTAGTCCCCCTCGTTGGAGATCCCGCCACCGATGCACAATACCTCGGGCTGGAATATGTTGATCATGTCGATGACGCCCGCTGCCAGGTGCTTTATGTACAGGTCGACAACGAATTTGCCGCCCTCATCGCCTTTGCGCATCGCGTCAAAAGCTGTCCTTCCGCTCACATTGGCAAGGTCGCCGCCGGCAAGTTCCCACATGATCGTCTCAGGATGTTCCTGCATGTACTCACGTGTGGTTTTTATCAACCCGGTCGCCGATGCATAGGCTTCCCAGCAGCCTTTGCGTCCGCATCCGCACTGGCGTCCGTCCATCATTATCACTATGTGGCCGACTTCGCCCGCAGCTCCGTTGAATCCCGAATAGATCTTTTTGTCGATAATGATACCGCCGCCTACACCCGTTCCCAGGGTTATGCATACGGCATTGGTCGTGTCCCTTGCGCCGCCCGCAAACGCCTCACCGAGCGCGGCACAGTTTGCGTCGTTATTGATATATACCGGGACGCCCCACTTTTCGCTCAGAGCACTGGTCAGATCCACATTTTCGATCGGCAGGTTGGGGCAGAATATCACTATGCCCGTGTTGGGGTCCATCATGCCCGGAACACCTATCCCTATAGCTTTCAACCTGCTGCGGTCAAATCCGGTCTTCTCATACAGGAGATCGCATGCCTTGTGGATCCCCTCGATGACCGCTTTCTCTCCCTTGTCGGCATTTGTCGGGATGCTTACCTTGTCCAGAAGTTTTCCTTCCGCATCGACCAGGCCCGCGGCAATATTCGTTCCTCCCAGGTCGATTCCGATGAAAAGCTTACTTTCCATTTAATCTGCCTTCCTTTTACAATAAAATATATCAATGCTTTGCTGCTCTTAATACTATATCAAAAATCATATAAACTGGAAACCAATAAGTAAGATCATGAAAAAAATTACCGGGAGTTGAAGCAAAACCTTGCAGGGACCAAGGTCAAACCTCGATGCCCTTGCGATCCAGGAAGTAGCGCTTCAGCCTGTCCACGTCCGCATTCAGCACGAGTTCCTCCGGTACCCCAAGTTCTTCCAGGAGGGCGATCGAATGGTCAAATACGCCAACCTCGTCCTTATAGTGGGCGTCGGAGCTGACGACGATATTCACCCCATACTTTACGCAAAGGCGTGCTACTTCCCTGCAGTTTACGTCACTCCCTCTCCGGACTTCAAACGAATGATTGTTTATCTCTATGATCTTTCCTTTCTCTGCGCACTTCCTGATGACAGTATCCATGTCGAACGGGTAATTGCCGTTCCCCACATGGCCAAGGCAGTCCACATAGGGATTCTCGATCACTTTCAGCCAGGCGCGGGTGACTGCTTCTTTGTCTTTGCCGGGGTTCCAGCAAGGTTCATGCATCGAAGCGATCACATACTCCAGCCTCTTGAGAGCGATCTCGGGGAGATCCAGCTCCCCGTTTTCACCGAGAACGTTTGCCTCAGCACCTTTTATGACCCTGATCCCTTCCACATATTTCGGGGCCGAAGCCATGAAATATATCAGATGAGGAGCTCCCGGCATCGACGGGGCATGGTCTGCCATCACTATATGTGTGTGGCCCCGTTTGGCCGCTGCCGCGCAGTTTTCGGCGATCGTGCTGTATGCATGGCCGGATGCGATCGTATGCGTGTGCATGTCTGCAATAAATTTCATAATTATCTATCCCTTTTCAGTACCGTCGCCGGTATCAATTACCAAGATTAAGCTTGCTCTGTTCGAAATGCCTGTTTATCCTCTCCGTAAACTCGTAAGCCGCGTTGTATCCCATTTTCTTTTCGCGGTTGTTCATAGCGGCGACCTCGATGATGATAGCCAGGTTGCGTCCGGGCTTCACGGGAACTGTCAGCGAAGGTATCTTCACATCCAGTATGGTCGTATATAGACTTTCGACGCCGAGCCTGTCATATTGCGTCCCTTCCTGCCACGGTTCCAGGTTTATGATGAGGTCCACCGTCTGGTTCTGCCTGACCGAGCCCATTCCGAACAGCCTTCTGACGTCAATGATACCTATTCCCCTGAGCTCGATGTAGTGGCGGATCATGTCGGGCGCGGAACCGATAAGTGTGTTCGCCGAGATCTTTTTGAGTTCCACCGCATCGTCAGCGATCAGGCGATGTCCGCGCTTGACCAGTTCGATTGCGGACTCGCTTTTTCCGACTCCGCTTTCTCCGATGAGCAATATCCCTTCTCCGTACACCTCGACAAGAACTCCGTGCCTTGTGATTCGCGGCGCAAGAGCTTCCTTCAGCGACGAGATAAGGGCGCTGATCAGGTATGACGTGGGGTCTATCGATCTCAATACGGGTGTCTTGTATTTTTCCGCCATTTCCAGGCATTCCGGAAAAGGATCCAACCCGCGGGATATTATGATCGCAGGCACATGCTTTGAAAGCAGCTTTTCAAAAACCTGCCTGCGGTTTTCGGGCATAAAGCGTTCCAGAAAGGTGTTTTCCACCTTGCCCAGGACCTGTAAACGGCTCGAATCGAAATAGTCAAAAAAACCGGCCAACTGCAGCCCCGGCCTGTTTACGTCGTCGGCTACTATCAGGATCTTTTCGTAGTCTTCAGGTGCGTACAGAATCTCAAGATTGAACTCCCTGATAATATCTGTAAGCTTTACACTGTACAGCGTATCCATGTTTCACCCGCTTTCAGAAAGTGTGTTCGGCAAACACCCCGATTGGACAATTCATATAAATTATACACATTTTGTGATAAAAGCGCAACACGCTACTGTTATTATATCTCGAAGGCTATTTAATATCGCGGACGGTACGTAAAGATCCCATTCCGGCCTGCTGTTTCATATTCGCCTGCTGCTCCCCAATCCGATGATGATGGTATATACCAGCTTGGACCCGTGCCATTTCTGATCCATATTCGTCTGACTCCCCCCAGTCTGTGTCCGGTGCAGTCCTTTATCCAATTGCGGATTGCCGGTTTGAAAATTCCTGATAATATGATACAATAGTTGACCGGCAAGCAACCGAAAAAAGAAAGTCTGACATGTTGTGGTGACCTGACGATGAGAATGAGAAAAAAGAAGAACCTTGCCTCAAGGATGGAACGCGTGAGATCCCTTCTGGTCGAAAATCCCGAGAGATTTGCCGGATCCTGGGACAAGCTTTCTTCAGGCAGACCGATACACCTTGAAATAGGTTGCGGAAAGGGCAAGTTCATAACCGAAACCGCTTCGGCAAATCCCAATGTTTTCTTCGTCGCCCTGGAGAAGATAGCCGATGTCCTTGTCATGGCGATGGAAAAGGCTTCGCGGGAAGGCCTTACGAACGTCCTGTTCATCAGGAGCGACGCGGCCATGCTGGAAGAATACTTTTCATCGGGCGAAATCACGCGTATTTACCTCAATTTCAGCGACCCGTGGCCGTCAAAGCGCCATCAGAAGCGGCGCCTTACTTCTGAGGGCTTTTTGAACATTTACCGCAAGATCCTGTCCGGGGACGGATCCGTCTGTTTGAAAACGGACAACCGTGATTTTTTTGAGTTTTCCGTAAGGGAACTGGAGAGGTGCGGCTGGAGAGTGGAAAATGTCACATTCGACTTGCATGGAGCGATGCAGCAAACCGCAGCATCACAGGGCAGTACCGATACCGGGGGCGACGCCGGCAACAGCAATGGATATCAGCCGGTCTTCAACCCGGAAGGCGAAGCCGTGACCGAATACGAACAGCGGTTCGCTTCAATGGGTGTCCCTATCTGCAGGCTCGTAGCCTTCCCCGCCGACGCAGACATCGATAAACCGTGAAAAATACCCCGCCGACTGTGTCGGCGGGGTTCGAAGCTTTATTGATGTCCCCACACTGGCCGTGTGAACGAATTTTAAAAACCTGCACGACTAGCAGGTGGGTTTACTCCCCAAAGCTTTATTGCTTCCAACGTCCAGCATTGCCCGGAATACGTCCGGCAGTGCCGGGAGGCCTGCAAACCACTTTGGGAGGGCGTAATCCCATATTAATAATGTGGGTTTAAAATA
>JAAYMG010000086.1 GCA_012521525.1 Clostridiales bacterium
AAATACAAGACGGCCATTTACTTATATTACTACGAGGGTTATACCACGGCAGAAATAGCAAAAATCCTGAATAAAAACCAATCCACGATCCGGGGTTACCTGCTCAAGGGCAGAGAGCTCCTGAAGATGGAAATGGAAGGTGATCCGGTATGAGAAAAGAAGATATCAAGGATTCTTTTGACAATATCAAGCCAGATGAAACGGCAAAAAGCAGGATGTTGGATAATATCATAAACCACTCCTACAGAAAGAAGGAACATATCATGACATCGTTTAAGTTTAAGAAAGCCATTCCCGCACTGGCTATGATCGTCGTGATCGCGGGAAGCGTACTGACATATAACTTGATATGGGGCAGCAATGACCCAGCCTATACACCACCCGGGTATATGGCTGACGGTGACGATCTGGTGCGGGAAGATGCCGTTGCACCGCTGCTCAACATATTCAAGATCGACGACAAGCATTATGTATTGCTGAATGACGACATGCGCGCCGAGTTTGGTCTGCCTGCCGCGATACTTGAAAGCGACATCGGTGAAAAGATCGCGGATATCAAGGAAAGTCCGGACAGCAGCCTGATAGGCTGCGGAGTATATAAATACACGCCTGCAGGCGGAGAAGCTGTTGTCGTGGTCAAAAGGGATGCGGAATACCTGCTGTTCAAATTCTTCGTCTTTGAAAGCTACAACAACAACCAGGATGAGGATGCTGTAAGGTACCTTGACATCTTTGGGATCAAAAAGCCGGAGGACATTGCCAAAATCCAGTTTATCGGGCATACGGAAGAGAGCAAGATGCTAAATCGGACAAATATCCTCGGTGAGATAACCGACGGGGATGAGATCGCCAGGTTCTACGGTTACTTCTCCAAGCTGAAAAACTCCAGTGACAAGTATTTTGAGAAGCTGTTCGGATTTGCAGGCACCGATTCGGGAGCAAAAAATGCAGAGCCTGATACAGGCGTTGAGATTGACCCGGCGAAACCCGACGCACCGGTATCTACCGGAGCGGGCTGGGGGAACACGGTGGAAGCTCCGGATCGCATTGATTACGGTAAGGACCAGCCGCTTGAGCAGAAGCCCGGCGAGATCCATTACGCCCAAGACTCGATAACGGCAATCGAAAAGAGAGAAATCGAAGCGGTATCGGGGGATACTCCGGTAGCAAGTGAACCTCAGCCAGCGGGCAATGCGACTTCCGGGATGGTTGACAGGGGCGACTCGGGAAGAAATACGAGCAGCCCCGGAGTTGCAGGAGCTACGAACGCGTTGGCATATCCTATAACCATCAGGATCTATAATCAGAGCGGTGTTTATCTGGAAACCGTATATTATCCTGCCATCCGATTCATAAGCAGGTTTGAAGTGAGCGAGGATTTCGCAAAGTTCATGGATAACTATATAAAGTAGATAACCGCAGCATGATGAGGGGACGGTCCTCTGTCTTGGAATGGATCCGGGACAGAAGGCCGTCCCATTGCTAATGGACTGGATGACATGTTAATTGCCATGAACTAAGCATGAAGCACCTGACGGACAGGGAAGAGTGGATTTACTGATCATAATAGTATCCAGATCGTCGAATTCAGCCGCGAATTTGGTTATCATTGACAAGAAAAATTTACAATGGTAGTATAGTGCTAAAGGCAAGAGAAAATACCCATCGTCAGGATTTTCTGAATTGTCCGGGAAATAGAAAAGGAGAAAAGTACTATGGATTTTGGACTTCCGCTCAAGTTTTTCGTGGAGCAGCTGGCTCCGAATTTCTGGCGATTCAACGAGGGTATGGGGGACAACCCTTATGTCGACGCATACCTTGTAGTCGGTGAAAAACGAGCCGCATTTATCGACGCACTGCAGTCTGAGCAGCCCAGGAGCCTTTCAGAACAGATCAGGGAAATAACCGACCTTCCGGTCGACGTGCTTATCACACACGGGCATCCCGACCACGCCGGTGCCGAAGTAAAAAAGCTGGCCGAAGCGGACGGGTTTACCCTTTACATGAGCATGGATGACTTCCCGATTGCCAGGAACATGTTTGCACCCTGGTTCACGGAAGATATGTTCGTTGACATCAAAGAGGGCGACGTCTTTGACCTTGGCGGGGTTAAGCTGGAAGCACATCGTGTGGCAGGGCATACCCCCGGCAGCTTTGCCTTCCTGGACCGTGAAAACAAGCGATGCTTCACCGGTGATGCGCTTGGCGTGTGGATGCAGCTTGACCATTCGCTGACCCTGACAGAATATGTAAGCGAGCTGAGGAAATTTGAAAAGGTCCTTGCCGGAGTGCCCGGCGTCAGGCTTTACATAGGGCATATGACCCAGGCTCCGAACGGCTATCACACGGCGGAGCATGTCACCAATATGATCGAAGCCTGCGAAAAGATCTTATCCGGTGAACTGGAAGGCCAGGAAGTCAAGCTCCCGCCTGAGATGGCGGACAGCCCGATGGCCGCGCTGATGAAGGGCGCCAGGATCCTGCAGTATAAAACGGCAAACGTCACGTATCGTGACAGTAAACTCAGATAGCAAAACATATAATATATCCTGCGCAAAATCATATAGAAAACACATAAACAGAGTGAAATAACGGCGTATTTAGACTGGTCATGCCTGTCTGAATACGCCGTTTTGGCTTCTCTTTTATCTCAGCTCATCCTCAATGGGGACGATCAGCTCCTCATATCGCTTTATCTTTTCGTTGAGGCGTTTGAGAGTTTTCTGCATTTCCCTGATACGGTTTTCAAGGATATCCCGTTGTTCGATCAGCAGCGCCTTTCGATCTTCAAGCGTAGCATTTCCCATCTGAAACAGGTTTACATATTCGATAAGTGCTTCGATCGGCAAACCTGCGCCGCGCATGCATTTGATGAATTCGATCCAGCGGCAGTCTTCATCGCTGTAGTCGCGGATCCCTCCGTTGGTGCGGTTTACTTTGGGTATCAATCCGATGCGCTCATAATATCGAAGTGTATCGGCGGTCAGATCATACTTCCTGGCAACTTCAGCAATAGTCATTTCCAAGCTCCTTACATTATGTATTATTGATCCTGATCATTATATATATTGGAGTTAGCTCTAAGTCAAGAAGTATCAATGGTGAAGATATTGCCTAAAAAAAGCAATTATGATAAGATTATTTTAATGCGTCAAAGCATTTGGCAATATCAATAAATGAGGAAAATCATCATAATGTAAAGGGGAAAAGATAAGTGTATTTATTGCTGCTTGCCATCATCTACATCGCATTTATCAGTCTTGGTTTGCCGGATTCTCTTCTCGGTTCGGCATGGCCGGTCATGCATAAACAGTTGGAAGTCCCACTGTCTTACGCAGGTATCGTAACGATGATAATATCAAGCGGAACTATAATCTCAAGCCTTATGTCCGAACGGGTCACGCGGAAGTTTGGAGCGGGGCTCGTTACAGCTGTCAGCGTGTTTATGACCGCCGCGGCCCTTTTCGGATTTTCAATATCGAACTCGTTTATATTGCTTTGCATATGGGCAATTCCTTACGGACTTGGCGCGGGAGCGATCGACGCTGCGCTGAACAACTATGTTGCGCTGCA
>JAAYMG010000087.1 GCA_012521525.1 Clostridiales bacterium
AGCGAGGACTGACGACATGGACAAGGTCCTGGGTCTTGGCCTGGGAGCGGACGACTATCTTTCCAAGCCCTTTTCCGTTGCCGAACTGGTGGCACGCGTTGGAGCGCAGCTCAGACGAAGCAATGAGTATCTCTCGCCGAAGGGAAAATCCGCGACAACGATTACATACGGCAGCCTGGCAATAGACAGGGAAAAATGCTGCGCCTATAAGAACGGCAGCCCGATCGAGCTTGGCGCAAAGGAGTACAAGCTGCTTCTCCATTTCATGGAGAACCCTGAGAGGGTTTTTACGAAACGGCAGCTTTACCATGCCGTATGGGATGAGGAGTATTATTTTGACGATAATACTGTTATGGTGCATATCAGCCGGATCAGGAACCGCATTGAGGACGATCCGCAAAAGCCCAAATATCTGAAGACTATCCGCGGCATTGGATACAAGCTCCATTATACCGGTGAATAGACATTGATCTGACCCGGATAATTTATAGTGACTCAAGTCTATATCATACCTTCAAAAAGTGAAAGCGCCGGACTGTCTGGGGGTGCTCTGTATGAACACAAACGTGTCCGAAAAAGACTTATCCTCGATCATGGTGATTTTCGGCGGGACGGGCGATCTGACTCACAGGAAGCTGATGCCCGCTTTCTATAACCTGGTCCACGACAACTTGTTGCCAAAGCATTTTGCCATAGTCTGCGTAGGCAGAAGGGAAAAAAGTTCGGAGGAATACCGCAGGGAGGTTTTGGATTCCCTGAAGCGATTCTCCCGCAATAAGATCGAAGATCAAAAATGGAAGCGGCTCGAACAGGTCGTTTTTTACGAAAACTTCGATTTTACCGGGCTCGAGGGATACCACAGGCTGAAAAAGAGGCTGAACGAGCTTGACGATATATTCGGCACCAAGGGGAACAGGGCCTATTACCTCGCGGTCGCGCCGGAATATTTCGAAACCATCGTGCAGCGCCTTGATGAAAGCGGGCTTGCCAGGAGCGTCGGCTCATGGAACCGTCTCGTGATCGAGAAACCTTTCGGAAAGGACCTTGCAACCGCAAGGAGCCTCAATGAAAGCCTGCTCAAAGTATATCGTGAGGACGAAATATTCAGGATAGATCACTATCTCGGCAAGGACATGATACAGAACATAATGGTGCTGCGTTTCAGCAACTTTATGTTTGAACAGCTGTGGAACAGCAAATATATTGACAATATCCAGATCAGCCTGCTTGAAAAGGAAGGTGTCGGTAGCAGGGGCGGCTATTATGAGAATTCGGGAGCCATCAGGGACATGCTGCAAAGCCATATCCTGCAGATCCTTTCGCTTGTGGCGATGGAGCCTCCCGTCGATCTGACTACCGATGCGATAAGGAATGAGAAACTCAAAGTGATCAGGGCGATCGAAGAGTTCACTCCCGAGTTTTTGAGGAAGAACGTGGTCCTGGGCCAGTATGGAGCGGGATACATCGACGGTCGGCCCGTACCGGCTTATCGGGATGAGGAAAGGGTCGCAAAGGATTCCATGACCGAGACCTTCGTTGCGCTGAAGCTCCACATAAACAACTTCCGTTGGGCAGGCACCCCGTTTTATATACGGACCGGGAAAAGTCTTGCAAAATCATCGGCCGAGATCGTGATCCAGATGAAATCCCTGCCGAATATCCTGTATTTCAGGGAAAGATACACGCAGATCCCGAACCTGCTGGTCATCCGTATCCAGCCGAATGTCGGCGTATCGCTGCGTTTCAATACCAAAGATTTCAAGTCCCATAACAATATAGTCCAGCAAAATATGGACTTCTCCCATGAAAACTCGTCTCAGGGCAACACCCCTGAAGCCTATGAGCGGCTGATACTGGATGTCCTTCGCGGAGATTCGACCCTGTTTTCCAGGTGGGATGAGGTCGAGGCATCCTGGAAGATCGCCGACAGGATCATAGAGTACCGGGAACGGAACAGTTTTGATTTCCCCAACTACAACGCAGGGACGACCGGCCCGGTCAAGGCATTTGAGCTGCTGGCACGTGACGGCAGGGAATGGTGGAGCTTATAAAGCATAAGTATTTCAAGAGGAGGGAGGAAGCCCTCTCCGGGTAAAGAGGACGGGGTGTCCTGGCGCAGTTATGGTAAAAAGAAAACTATCCAACCAGTTTCTGGGGAATTTCCTGGTGATGTTCCTGCTGACGATAATGGCCACGGTATTTGCGTTCGTGCTTTTGTCGTTGTCAAGCGGCCTGATTTCGGATTCCCTGGTGAAAAACCGGTTCACCGCAAGCTCGATCATCAGGGAGGATTACAGGCAAATCGACGCATCCGCTGTCGTGGAAAGTGGCGGAGGCGTACAGGTCGTGGACAAGGAATACCGTGTCGTCTATTCGGAAGGGCTTGATACCATCGGGAAGGATGAGCTCAGTACAGGGGAGTTCACGGCATTTTTGACGGAAAGCAGGAGCAGGCCTTACCACTATGATATCCTCTATCAACCCGAAGGAGAGTTCTGGTTGATTGTTACCTTCCCCACTTCGATCCGGATAGATTTCGCAGTTGTACATAACAAAGAAGCATACTCAGGTGATATGACCAGGTCCGGTCTGGTTATTTCAGCGGTGGTGCTCATTTACTTATCGATCCTGGCGCTGCTCACTTTCATATATTCGCGGATCACGGCCGCGGGGATCACCATACCTCTCAAAAAGCTCTGTGACGGGACCAAGCTGTTGAGGGAGGGCGATTATTCCGCAAGGGTAGATTTGCGCCTGAAGAATGAGTTTGCCGAATTGCAGGACACGTTCAACGACATGGCGGCAAGGATCGAGCGTGAGGTCTCGCTTCGCAAAAAGTCGGAAGAGGACAGGCGCAGGCTGATCCTCGATATTTCACATGACCTCAAGAACCCGATGTCCAGCATACAGGGCTATGCTGAGCTGCTTTTGGACAAGCGGGACATGACTGAGCGGGAGAAAGGCGAATATATCGAAATCATTCTAAATAACAGCAAACGGTCAAACAAACTGCTAAACGAGCTGTTCGAGCTTTCCCAAATGGACAGCCCGGAGTTTACGCTGAGAAGCGAAAGGACAGACCTGTGTGAATACCTGCGCCAAACATTCGGCGAGATCATACCGCAACTGGAGCGTGCCGGCTTCGGATATGAGTTCGATATTCCGGAGGAAAGCGTATATGCGATGCTGGATAAAGACCGGTTTGGCAGGATCATTCAGAACCTGGTTAACAATGCGATACGGTACAATCCACAGGGAACGACGGTCGCCGTAAACCTGTTAGTGCATGACGATAAGGCGGTAATCGATATCAGCGACGATGGCATAGGGATACCCGCTCATATCGCTCAGGATATTTTCAAACCGTTTGTCCGAGCGGACGACTCCCGCAACTCCGGGACCGGCGGAAGCGGACTGGGCCTTTCCATAGCGAAGAAAATCGCCGAAGCGCACGGCGGAGATTTGACACTGCTTCCGAATGTTGATAAGGGGAGTACCTTCAGGATCACGATACCCACTGTCTGATTTTCTCTGCATATGATATAAGTATATATTAACTGGATAATAAATCGTTCCTCCCGCAATATTTAAGGTAAAATTAAGGTTCATATCAGCTGTATGACAGGTACGTTCGTTATTATAGTGACGAGCCTGAGATACAGCTGATTTTTTTGTTGCGAGGTGATGATCTTGATGTGTGAACCGACACGCCTGGAGATGTTTTTGACCAGGCTCGCGTTCTTCCTCTGCGGGAAGTCTGTATACCGGACATTTGCAGAACGGCTGCCTCTTGAAGGAGGGGAGCGGGTTCTGGACTTCGGGAGCGGCATGGGGACTGTTGCGTTCTACTCCGCAAGAAGGCTTCCCAAAGGGCACCTGACCTGTCTGGATATATCAAAACGGTGTCTGAATGCCTGCCGCAGAACACTGCGCAGTTATGGAAATGTCACCTGTTTGCATTCGGATGCCTCGGCGCTGGGTGAAGACAGCTTTGATGTGGTGTACAGTCACTTTGTGCTACACGATATTCCGAAAAATGAGTTGGAAAGAGTCATTCCCAAACTGACCGGATCCCTCAGGACAGGCGGAGCGCTGATTTTCCGGGAACCTCTGAAGGATACGGATAAAATAAGCACCATCAAACGCCTGCTGGAGAAAAACGGGCTGCTGCTCAAAGAGAGCCGCGTCACCGACATACCGCTAATGGGCAATGCCCTTGAAAGCTTTTATATCAAATAATAAAGGAGGTTTAGACCATCTCGGGAGAGATGGGGGTCGAAATGGTACTGACATTTATATTCTTGGTGTTGACCGTTCTATCTGTTATCGCACTTATGGAAGTCTTGCTTCAGTCGGTCTGGTGCATCGTTGCCTTCATGAAGAAGAGGGCAAATCAAAGGCAGATCGCCAGGATAAAACGAACGACGATATTCTTAGCGGTATTACTGCTGATGGATGTCGGATTGGCTGCCATCTCGCAGCTCACCGCTTACACTCCGCGCATCGTTGATGAGAACGGGAATACGCCCGAAAACAGCATTGCAGAGCTCAGGAGGATCGAACTGAACGGCAGGAAGCAGTGGATCAGCATCAGAGGCTGGGACAAAGACGCGCCGGTCCTGCTCTTCCTGGCAGGCGGGCCCGGAGGTACGCAGATGGCGGCGGTGCGCCACGAACTGGCCGAGCTGGAGAAGCATTTTGTCGTAGTCAACTGGGATCAGCCCGGTTCCGGAAAGTCGTATTACGCCGAAAGGACGAAAGACATTACGGCCCAAACCTACATCAGGGACGGCCGCGCTCTGACTGAGTACTTAAGGGTGCGATTCTCGCAGGAAAAAATCTACCTGATGGGTGGGTCGTGGGGAAGCGCGCTGGGGATCTTCCTCATCGATAAGTATCCTGAGTACTATCACGCGTTCATCGGTACCGGGCAGATGGTCGACTTTGAGGAGACAGAGCGGATCGATTACGAAAAGGCTCTGGAGATCGCACGGTCAAGAGGTGACACCGCGACCGTCGAAAGACTTATTGCAAACGGCATGCCGCCCTATTATGGGAAGGATGTTACATGGAGAAGCGCCGTGTACCTGAATTATCTCAGTGCATATATGTCTAGCGACCCAAGGATCCACAATCCCGGCTACAATACATTCAGGGATATCGGCTCATCCGAATATGGTATGCTTGATAAAATCAACTTCTTGCGCGGGATCGTCAACACATACAACCATGTCTACCAGCAGCTTTATGACATAGATCTTAGAACTGATCATAACAGGCTTGATGTACCCGTCTATCTCTTCCTGGGCCGTCATGATGTCAATGCGCCTACAGTACTGGCCGAGGAATATATGCGGGCCCTGGATGCGCCTGCCAAACGGATCGTGTGGTTTGAGCATTCCGGACACAGCCCTTGGATTAACGAGCCGGAGAAGTTTGTAAGGGAGGTACTGTCATGTTTTTTGGCAAACACAACACAAGGATCAGGAGGAATAAGTTTATGCATCCGATAGTTTTCCTGCCGGTATTCATTACGATCCTCATAGTGATCAATGCGTGTAGGGCTACTAAGGGCAGCATAATGATCCTCGAGGAAGCGAACGGATCGGGATTTACGATGGATTTCAGGGAATGGAGCTCGAAAGACAAGTGCAGGCTGTCCCTCAAAAAGGGTGATGAGCTGAGGATCGAAGTCATCCGTGAGGACGGACAGATAGGCCTGACGATAACCGGTGAAAACGGAAGCGAGCCCTATGCGGGCAATGAGCTTGATTCATTCGCGTTCAATGTTACGGCGCCTGAGACCGATACTTATGTCATTCGGATAGCAGGCAAAAACGCAACAGGAAAGGTTATCGTCAAAAATTTGAACAGTTAGAAAGGCCGTAAAAGTACATAAATAAAAATTACTCACGTCCTGTAGACGTGGGTAATTTTTTTGATTGACTTGACAATTATCGCGTCCGGATATTATTATAGACCGCAATGCGGATCGAAATTATTAGGATATTGGCAAATATTATGATATAATAATTGCTGACATTGCTATTATTTATGAGCATAAAGAAAACCGGAAATAACAAGCTTGAACATCTTGGAGGACAGGGTATGAAGAAATTGAAAATAGCGGACGGAATACACATGCTTACCATGAATGTTGAGGACATCCTGTTTGAGGGCATTTGGGAGATCGCAAACGGAGTGACTCTCAACTCATATATCGTTCAGGGAGAAAAGACTGCAATAATTGACGGCGTGATCGGATGGGACGGTGTACCTGAGACCCTTTATGACAGCCTGGAAGAGATGGGCGTAGATCCGCAGAGTATAGACTATCTGATCGTAAATCACATGGAACCCGACCATTCCGGCTGGATATCAAACTTTCGGAAAGTAAAAAATTATTTTACGATTATATGCACTGACAAAGCCGCAAAGATGGTATCTTCATTCTACGGTGAAGACAGGATACGGGTCGTGAAGGAAGGGGATACTTTGGACCTTGGAAAGGGCAGGGTATTGAGTTTCCATCCGGTACCGAACGTACACTGGCCTGACACCATGTACACCTATGAAAATGCGACCGGGACGCTCTTTTCCTGCGATATGTTCGGTGCGTTCGGCAGGATGGGGGACCACTGCTTCGATGATGAGCTGACTCCCGAAGAGAAGGAATTCTTTGAAACCGAAGGGATAAGGTACTATTCCAACGTAATGGCTACATTCACGCCCAGTCTGAGAAAAGCGATAGAGAAAGCGAAATCACTGGATATAAAGACCATAGCCCCCGGCCATGGCCCGGTCTACAGGAAAAACCCTCAAAAAATCATTGATGATTACAGCAGGTATTCCCTTTATGCCGACGGTTCAGGCAAAAATGAAGTCACCATATTGTGGGGATCCATGTATGGCATGACCGCAAAGGCCGTTGAGTTCGTTGAGGGCGTACTTCAGCGGGAAGGTGTAAGGTACAGCAAGATGCATATGCCGCTGGAAAGCGAAAGTGAAATGGCAGCAACCGTTTTCAGGTCCGCGGGGATAATCATCGCAGCTCCCACTTATGAGTACAAGCTTTTCCCGCCGGTTGCGGCAGCCCTGAATGAACTGGGCAGGAAGAAGATAACGGGCAAGGCTGCTTTCAGATTCGGGTCATACGGATGGTCCGGCGGTGCGGAGAAGGAACTGCATGAGATAATCGAAAGGAACGGCATGAAGTGGGACTTCGCCGCATCCGTGGAATTTGAAGGAGCACCGAAAGAAGATGACCTCAAAAAGATCGAAGCGGGAGTATTGGAACTCCTGGAAAAGATGAAGGGTAAAATATTGGAATGATTTGAGACAGTGAGATTGCCACCTGTTGGGAAGCATTTACTTCCTGATGGGTGGCATTTTTTGACTTGACTTTGTGAAATCGATTCGGATGGAGTCCAATGCAAAGGAAAAAGGGGTATGTCTGAGCCAGGTCGCATAACGGCCCGGTCACTCAGAGGAAAAGGGGGTTGTCCGTATAGTTAGTATGATAATGGAATAACGTATAAAATATGGAAGAAATGGAAATTGACACATTTTACAATATGTGGCAAAATGTCTTTATATAAATATATATCATGGTCATATATTATTCCCGTTCATAAGGACTGGCCTGAACTGGTCAGTATTTTTGTAAGCAGGTATGGGTTTGGGATGGGAGGCTTCATGATGCTTGTTAAGATTTTGGTGGTTGACGATTCTGCAGCTGACAGGTTGATCATCAGGGAAATGCTAAGCGATTATGACGTTTTGACCGCCTGCAACGGCTCGGAAGCGATGAGCATTCTTGAGGAGCATACCGGGATCGACCTGATTTTACTCAACCTGAAAATGCCTGATATGGACGGATTCAGGATCCTCGAAGCCCTTAAAGATGACAAGAGGTTTGACAGGCTGCGCACCATTATATTGACCGACTGCAATGAACCGGAAAATGAAATTAAGGGTTTGGAACTCGGTGCCGTAGACTATATCCGAAAACCGATCAATATGTACTCGCTGAGAGCCAGGATCGATGTCCATGTTGAACTGCTGCGCGTAGAGCATGAGCTGAAGCAGCGCCTTGATGAGAGCGAGCGGAGCAAATCCGTTTTGCTTTCACACCTTCCGGGTCTCGCATACAGATGCAGCTTCGATCGAGACTGGACAATGCAGTTCGTTTCCAAAGGGTGCCTCGACCTGACCGGGTACCCACCGGAAAGCCTGCTTTACAACAGGGATCTGTCATTCAATGACATCATAGCTCCGGAATACCGTGAGTCCCTGTGGAACGAGTGGGTCAGGGTCCTGGAGGAGAGGAAAACGTTTAATTACGAGTATGAGATAGTAACAGCCGACGGCGAGAGGAAATGGGTCATTGAAATAGGACAGGGCATATTTAATGACGATGGTGCAGTTGAAGCGCTGGAAGGCATAGTACTGGACATATCTGACAGGAAAGCTATAGAAAAGGCCCTGATTTATAATAATGAACACGACAGATTGACCGGGCTGTACAACCGCGACTACCTGATGTCAGTGCTTGAAAAGGATGCTGTTCTGAAGAGGGACTCAATGAAAGCTCTTGTCTGCGTAAATCTGAGCATGATCCAACTGTTGGCGGCCAATTATGGGTTCCGTTATGCCCGGGACCTGATAAAAACTACGGCAGAGATCCTAGGTAAATTATGTACGGAGGATCGGCTCCTGTTCAAGATCCTGGAGAATACTTTTGTTTCTATCTGCGAGACTACGAAGATAAAAGCGAGCTTGTTGATTTTGGCGGTGTCATAGCGAATGCTCTGGGTTCATTGCTCCTGACGGAAAGGATAGGCGGCGGGATCGGGATCCTGGAAATCGGGCAGGGGAGCGAGCTCAATCTGGATTTGCTGCTCAGCAGAGTGCTGATCGCGTCAGAAAGGTCTTTCAGCAGGCTCGGCAAGGACTTTGAAATTTGCTTTTACGACGATGAGCTGGAAGCCATGGTGAAACGCGAAAGTGATATAATGAAAGCATTGAGCGCTGTGGCGGCTGATGACGGCTCAAACAACGAGCTGTATTTGCAGTATCAGCCCATCATGGACCTGAAGACAGGTTTGATAGTCGGATTTGAAGCGCTTGCCAGGTTGAGGGCAGGAGAGCTTGGATCCATATCACCATTGGAATTCATCCCTGTCGCCGAGAAGACGAAGCTGATCATTCCTGTTGGCGATAAAGTAATTGCCATGGCATTGCATTTTCTGAGCAGGCTCAGGATGCTCGGATATGGCAAAGTCTTTGTTTCCATAAATATTTCTGCTTTCCAGTTATTGAGTCCCGATTTTTCAAACAAGATGCTGAAGCTGATAAGCAAAATGCGGGTCGACCCGGCAAATGTCTGTCTTGAAATCACCGAATCCGTATTTTTCACTGATTTTGATAGCATATAATATCATAAGGGAGCTTCGGGACATTGGGTTGTACATAGCGATAGACGATTTTGGGACAGGTTACTCCTCACTCGCGAGAGAAAAAGGATTGAATGTCGATTGCATGAAGATCGACAAATACTTCATCGATGGTCTGCTGTCTGCAGATCGCGATAAAGCGATCACCGGCGACATCATCTCGATAGCACACAAGCTTGGTCACTGTGCGGTGGCTGAAGGAGTCGAGCACGAGATCCAGTTGCGGTATTTGAGGGAACACAACTGCGACAGGATACAGGGAAACCTGATAAGCAGACCGCTTGATGAAGATGAAGCGATCGAATTCCTGAGGTGGATGCAATAAACGATAAATGCAATAAACGATAAAGACGAACCTTAACTAAGCAGGTGTTGACGTTCGATAAAGCCTGTTGATAGGGTCACAAGCCTGCAAAAGGGTTACCATGTGTTATTTGATGTGATCCTGCCAAAATCGATTGAAAGCCGCATAGTGAATTTAGGCGGAGGGATGCTATAATGCAATTCAAGCTATATACTGATGTGCATGAGTTCTATAATGATGCCTTCGATGTGCTTATGCGTCACGAAGCGCAGAATATGATCATCCTTGGCAACCTCATAATCGGACATGAGGGGAAGGACAAAACCGGCTGGCGCGACCCCGCAAATTGGCTTATGGCAACTGTTTCGGACGCAAACGGCATCCGGTTGACAGCGCTGATGACCCCGCCGCATAATATCACACTTTATGCAACGGACAATATTATTGAACCCGACGCTGTATATTGCCTTATAGACGGCCTGGAAGGGCATGAGATACCGGGTGTGATGACAGAAAAAAACCTGGCGGAGTGTTTCGCAAAGGCTTATTCCGAACGCAAGGGACTGACCTGCAAAACAATCATGGACCAGCGCATATATGAGCTGAAGGAAGTCGACCCGGATATAAAGCGAACAGGTGTTGTTCGATTAGTGGAAGAAAAAGATATGTATTTCTTCCCTTACTGGCTTGAGGCATTTAATGCATCGAAGGCATATGGCAATACTGAAATGCCGGTCCCGCTGAATGAAGAAGAATATCGCTACCGGATATCCGCTAAAAAGATATATATTTTGGAAGTCGATGGGATACCCGTCTCTATGGCAGGGTATACAAGGGAAATGATAACAGCTATAGGCGTAGCATATGTATATACCCCTCCATATTACAGGGGAAAGGGATATGCTACGTCGTGTGTGGCCCAACTCAGTCAAATGGCATTGGACAGGGGATTTACCAGGTGTGTCTTGTACACTGATTTGCTGAACCCAACCTCCAACAGTATCTATCAAAAAATCGGGTATAAGCCGATTTGTGATTCCCTAATGTTGAAATTCGAATGATATCCGGCTTAAAATATAAATCGCATATATGACTTAGTGATGATTCACTGTCATATTGCGTGATCATAATGCGTGCCTGATTTCATCCCGAGGAAACTGCGCGGTTTCTAATATCTGCGATAAAACGGGACCGCAGAAAGAAGGAAAATGACCATGTTCAGAGAAATGAGAAGAAGCAGGCAATTGCTAACGATGGATGCGACCGAAGCTATTTTGGAAAGATGCACGAACGGCATTCTGGCCTGCGTCGGAGATGATGATTATCCATATGCGGTCCCACTCAGCTACGTGTATCATAACGGTAAAATCTATTTTCACTCCGCCAAAGAAGGCCATAAGATCGATGCCATAGCAAGCAACCCCAGGGTTTCCTTTGCGGTAGTGGATGAAGACAGGATCATCAGCGAGAAATTCTCTAATTATTACCGAAGCGTTATCGTTTTCGGAAAAGCAAGGATCGTGCAGGGCAATGAGTACGGGGAAGCATTCAGGGCCCTGGTTGAAAAATACTCGGCAGACCTGCCTGAAGATATCAGGCAGAAAGAAATAGACACTTGCAACAGAGCGTGTATCGTTGCCATAGATATAGAGCATATGACCGGCAAGGAATCGATCGAGTACGTAAAGGAAAGGGAGCAATAATTCCATATAATATTTTTTGGAGGTGCGATTATGCCGCATGTAGAGATCAAATGCTTTCCGGGAAGAACAGAAGAACAGAAGCAGAGGTGCGCCGATAAGATTGCTGAGGATATTGCCGACATACTCGGATGCGATCTGTCCTCCGTGTCTGTATCCATTAAGGAAATTCCGAGAGAAGAATGGAAAGAAAAAGTGTGGGACGTGGATATAGTTCCCAATGAAAGCAATATGTATAAAAAGCCGGGGTACACTTGCGATTGGTAATGGTCCGGGCAGGTTCTTTAACGGACCGGATCAACAGATATGACGATCCATTTGTTGTATAGATAAGGATGACACATAAGGATGGACCACATTATGCATTTCAGTATTCAAACCTCAAAACCGCAGCAATTCATAAATATAACCGGTAAGGTTGCCGAAGCAGTCAAAAACAGTAATGTACGGGATGGTATAGCAGTTATATTTGTACCCCATACAACAGCCGGTGTCACAATAAACGAAAAAGCTGACCCCGATGTCGTGCGGGACATGATTACAGCTCTGGACAAAACATATCCTGTGCATGGAGATTACCAACACTTTGAAGGAAACTCCCATGCCCATATAAAAGCTTCGCTCATGGGGTCCTCCTGCACGGTGATCATAGCGGACGGGAAACTGCAGCTCGGGACCTGGCAGGCGATTTATTTCTGTGAATTTGACGGGCCGAGAAACAGGGAGTTCCATGTAAAGATAATTAGCGGATAATGGAAAAGAAGATATAGTCATACTATAATAACTGTGCTATTATATACTTGCTGTATAAATTCGTAGTAAAAAACGCATAGGAAATGGTGGTAGAATCATGAGAAGGAAATGCATTTCAAAGTTTCTGCTGAGCAGTTTCTTGATGCTTACACTGCTCATATCCATCTTTTCCGGAAGCGTGACCGGCTTTGCTGCGGAAGGGGGCAGTGATCCGGCCGCTGCTGAAGCTGCAAGGCTGACGGTCGTACATACCAATGATACCCACTCCAGGGTCAAGGAGGGCGACGGCATCGGATTTGCCAAAATTTCCACGATCATAAAGGAGATCAGGAGTGAAAATCCGTATACTCTGGTTCTCGATGCCGGAGATACGTTCCACGGGCAAACTTTCGCGACCCTGACAAGGGGAGAAAGCATAGTCCGTATCATGAATGAGATCGGCTATGCCGCTATGGCTCCCGGAAACCATGACTTCAACTATGGTTATGAGAGACTGGTCGAGCTGAATGAACTGGCTGACTTCCCAATTCTGGCTGCAAACGTTAAGAAAGACGACGGAAGCAACCTGTTTGATGCTTCTGCCGGATTGATACCCGTTAAGACGCTTTAATGAAGAAAAGCTCCCATACCTTTGAGGTAAGGGGGCTTTTATCAAACACATTACCTGCTTCAACACTCTTTGCGCATTATAAGGTGCCATTCAGGGAATCAGATGGCATGGTTTATCGGATGAGAAAAAAGCTGAGCTAAGAGGCTTTTTTGATTCATTCAGGTGATGAAGAGGGTTCTTATCAAGGCAAGCGCACTGCATTTAGCCTTTTGCCTTTCCGAAGTTCTGGGTGCAGTATGCGCCCGGATGACCGGAGCCTGACCGCTCAATTATCGATACTCCCACTCCGAGCTCATCACAAGCCGTGGTGAGCAGATTTATGCGATGCCCGGATGAATTGACCCATTTATCCACCGCATAAGCCGCTTCAACACCGAGGGTCGCCATAAAGATGTTTTCTCCATATGAGCGCCATTCATATCCTGCGGCTGTGATCCTGTCGCCCGGCTTTAGTCCGTCGGGGTTTTCATGGGAGACGTAGTTTCTCTTTTTCATATCTTCGCTGTGGGAGCGGGCGGCGGCCGTGAGCCTGTCATTCCATTTGAGGGCGGGCAGGCCATATACTCCGCGGAAGGCATTGGTGAACTCAAAAATGAGTCGTTCGGTAACAGATGCATCACAAACAGGGAAATTACCGACCGAAGCAGCATACTTTAAGTAGTTGTTGTTTGAATCAGTGTAGACCTTTCCCCCACCATTGTAAGATGACAAATCATTGGTGTATAAGAAAGAGGCTTTGTTATCGACGTAGTATACTGCAAGGAATTTCTCATAACTGCCGTAGAATCCCCACTTGCCGTTGGAAGTTGAAAGACTTCCGAACAGCTTGCTCCCGATCCCTGCTTCCTTTTCGGTTTGTCCTATTTTGACAGTTGTGAGTCCTGTCAGATTGGGAGCTTCACCTGTGTATCCTGCTCCGGTGACGATAACTGCCCTGTTTGCGGTGTCGTCCCAATAAACGTTGAACTGCGAGGCGGTTCCTTTCAGCTTCTCCGCAAATTCCCGAAGCTGCAAATAGTTGGTATCGCCGTCGATCATATAGGCATTTTCAAATGTGACAATGGTACCGTCCAGTTTGAAAGAGGTCCTGCTTTTTCTTACATCCTTCGTGTATGCCAATGTAGCAGGGTTAACGGTGCCACTGTAGGGTTTACCTGTTTCGATGACCGCATTCTTGCCGTCCCAGTATACGTTGAATTGTGAGGTCGTTCCGTTAAGCAGTTCGGCTATGGCACGAAGTTGCAGGTAGTTGTTTCCGTTTATGTTGTATGCATGTGATACGGATACGGGCTTGCCGTCCATGACAAAATTCGTTTTGCTTGGTACGGCAAATAGCTCATTACCGGCAGCTATTGCAACGGAATGAAAAAGGTTTAGGAATATGTACAGTGCCAGAAGCATGCTTATGACTCGTTTTTTCATCGTATTGCTTCTCCTCAAATGGTGAATAGTCAGAATTGCAGGAAAAAGTCAGAAATGCAGGCGAAAAATATAGAAATACAGGCAAAAAGTCAGGAGTGTAGGCGAAAAGCCGGAAGTGTGCATGAGTACATATACTTTTCTATTTTATCGATCAAATAAAAATCCTGCCAAACAAACATGAATCCTGTCGCTTACTACATAATTATAACAATATTCTGCAAAGTCCATCAATACGCCAAGAAATGCCTTTGCTGGTTAACCATGTTAGCAGCGTATCGGTTTACACGCACAGGAGTAAAATGATGGTGGGTATGGAACGGCAAAGGGAAAAGGCAACACAGAATCAACTTAGGATGAACTAATCGATTAAGTGATGTCTGCGCCATTGAAAAATATGAACAAAAAATTACATTTTGTGAACTGTTAAATTGTTGTTTTGATGTTTGATTATGATTTTGATTATGCTATAATTGCTTTCATTGGTTAAGCAGCGAACTTATGTTTGATTCTAATTAGGCATTTACTGTGTTCTAAGCATTCAGGCCTGAAATCGCTTTTGCCTGGAAGAAGCGTTGCTAATAAGCCAACTCGAAATGATAAACATTCTATAGGGAAAGTGTACTTTTATGTCATCAAAGAACCTTGATCTGGATGCGAGCAGCGGGCCGCTGTTCAAAAAGATAGTGATTTTTTCTTTGCCACTCATTGCAATGAACATATTGCAGCTTCTGTTCAATGCAGCTGATATGATAGCTGTTGGTCAATTTGCGGGCAAGGAATCGCTGGCCGCGGTAGGCGCTACCGGGGCCCTTATAAACCTTATCACCAATGTTTTTATGGGATTGTCTGTTGGTACGGTCGTCATAGTGGCGCAATACTATGGAGCCGGGAAAATAACTGATCTGAGCGATTCAGTTCACACTTCCATGGCTGTCAGCATTATAAGCGGGCTGATAGTTATGATCGTGGGGTTGGTTTTCTGCAGGCCGCTTCTGACTCTGATGGGTACCCCTGAAGATATATTGGATCTGTCAGTGCTGTATATGAAAATATACTTCCTGGGATCGCCTGCCATGATGATATACAACTTCGGCGCAGCGATCCTGCGAGCGGTGGGGGACAGCAGGAGGCCGATGTACTACCTCGTAGTATCGGGGGTTTTGAATGTAATACTCAATCTGTTCTTCATTGTCGTTCTGCATATGTCTGTCGATGGTGTTGCATGGGCTACGATCATTTCGCAATACCTGTCCATGGTGCTGGTTATGATCTGTTTGATGCGGAGCAATATAATAGGTATACGTTACTTCCCCCGTCAGACACGCATTGACGGGCGCAAGCTGAAGGAGATCGTGCGTATAGGACTTCCTGCCGGCCTGCAGGGTTTGTTGTTCTCCATTTCCAATGTTCTGATCCAGTCAGCGATAAACTCCTTCGGATCCGTCCTGGTGGCGGCAAACTCTGCCGCAGGCAATGTTGAAGGGATCGTCGCAACTCCGATGAATGCCTATTACAATGCAGCCATCACCTTTACCGGTCAGAATATGGGTGCAAAAAAGTATGACCGGATCGACAAAATTGCAAAGATTTGCACGGTCCTTATCTTTGCTACATGGATCTTGTTGAGCGGCACCACATTGCTTTTCGGTAAGCCTTTGATAGGCGTGTACACCTCCGATCCCGAGGTAATAGAGCTTGGTATGGTGCGCATGAAAGTCTTGATGGCTGTTTACTTTACCTGCGGTGTGATGAACGTATTCCCCGGCCTGACCCGTGGCATGGGATACTCAATGCTGCCGATGATCTGCACGCTGGTTGGTGCCTGCCTCTTGCGTATCGTTTGGCTGAAAACGGTATTTATTTGGTACCCTACAGTGTTCATGCTCTTTGCATGTTACCCGGTAACCTGGACTCTGGCCGGGCTCGGCCAGGTAGGTATCTTCTTTTATGCACGGCATCGCATTCGTAAGAACGCCGCGCAAACTGTTGATTCTGACACACCAGCACTCTGCTCCCGTTAGGAAGATTTCCGCTTGATCGGATCGTTTCGGTATCGGAGCGGAACAGAAATCAAACGGGTTACAGGTCAAAAAGCGAAAAAAATCAGAACGCCGCCGGTTGAGAAGCAGATCTTCCTGACCGGCGGCATTTTGATATGCATGGACACAAACGAATTGCTGTATAAAAATACCTGTTTTTGTTATATAATTGCAAGCAAAGCGGTTACGTTAAAAATGTTTATTTCGTTCTGGAGTTCGGTATCCGGGAGGTCTCATCGTGAAGCGTTCATAGCACAAGTCTGGATCATATGTAAACTTTATATATCTGTATAAAGGTTTTCCGGTAATTCAATGCTGCCGAAATGTGCATCGGCGTATGGATACCGGAAAACCTTTTTGATATGAATGATCGCATAAACCACAGCCTTTAGATTGGGTCCATAGCTTATGCAATCATTCGCAGAGCTTATGGGTCAAAGTTTTATAAAATCGTATTGACGTGATAATGATATCTGGGTATAATAATTTACATACGAAATTATTTAGTATATAAATCAAATGGCAATAGGAGTTTTATAAATGAAACAGTACAAAGGGTCACGTCTGTTATATTCCTGTTTGAATATGAGAAGGCAGCTTAACAGGTTGATAAGCAACGGGAACCTTTCCCAGGGTGAATACCTTGTATTAAGAAATATTTGGCTCTCTAACAACGCTATGTCA
>JAAYMG010000088.1 GCA_012521525.1 Clostridiales bacterium
CAATAGACTTGGCTCATGAAGCTTCTCCGTTTCTGTTTGTTGTAGGAACTAACATTATAACAGAGAAGCTCTCGTGGGCCTATTTATTTCTTTATTTGTGTTTCATTTAATTTTACAACTCGCCATTATTTTAAAAATCCATCATCATATGATCACTGTTTCATAACCGGGTGCAAACAAGTATATCAGCTATCGCCGGAGTATCTTTTATATTACGGCTGCATTCCATACACGAAATACGCAAGTGGGGGTTACCATTACCATTAAGACAAAATTTTGTCGAATTTTCGCCCAACCGTCTTTACAAAAGGTATATTTAGGATTATAATATACACATTGTTTTCAACGGAGGTCGGTTATGAACGCCAGTTTTCCGCGAACATTGTCGTTATTGAGAAAAGAAAAGGGTATCAGCCAGAAAACTGTGGCTGCAAAACTCAAAGTCTCCCAGGCGCTACTCAGCCACTATGAGAACGGGATCCGTGAGCCGGGACTTGACTTCGTGGTAGCTGCAGCAGATTTTTACGGAGTGTCCGTCGATTTCCTGCTCGGCCGCACCATGTCCAGAGACGGGACTGCCATACATGTAAACGAGCTGCACGACGCCTCGGAAGATAAGGACAACATCCTTCGCGGGAGTGCGATGTCGCTGTTTTCTAAGAAAATACTCGTAAACAGTATCAGCGTCCTGTTTGATCTGCTGGGGCGTATGGAGAACCGCTCTCTCGTTCAGCATACCTACTCATACCTGGGTACCGCCGTTTATAAAATATTCCGGCTCATATATATGAAGTACGGCAAAACTCCGGACGAGTACTTCGCAGTCCCCCATGTGAATTTCCCAGACGCGTCGGATGCTAACATGAAACTCAGCGAAGCGCGTCTGTCGGCAGAAATCGAAAAGCACGGGGAACCGCACACCCTGTCCAACGACACCATGACGCGCGACTATCCCCTGCTGGTCCAATCCCTTCTGTCCCTGATACACGCGACCGAAAAGGATATAAATAACCTTTTATCAAGGGATTGATGATATAAACGGCTAAATAAAAACAGCCAGTTATCATGGGAATAAGCATAGATACATAAGAGAGATGCGTCAGCATCATGGCGCATCTCCGCCGGAAGAAACCGAATCTATGTAACGCACAAACATTGCATCGCACGTGTATCTATACGGTACGACATATACCAGCCCAAGCCCAAAAGTCACGACACATAGGACATACCATGGAAGGAAGCTCAGTTTATACCTGAAAAACTCCATGGTGTGTCCTTTCATCATTATTGAGGAGTCCCGTATTGCCTCTCTGATAGGCATATCGGGGTATTGGGCTATAAGGAAGTATGCAGGATAATATGATCCCAGTTTTATATAAGCCGCCAGGAATCCAATCAGCATCCACGTCGTATATAAAAACAGCTTGTTGGCATAATTAAGCGAGTTCGGGTTTCCCCTCAGGAAATACAGCAGGATCAGCGGCGGACCGACAAAGACGATATGCCAGAAAACTGACAGCAGCGTTGTGGCAAATCGAAGCAGGATAGCCCTGCTTCTAAGAGCAGACTTTGAGAACCATTGCATGGAATATGAGACCTTCAGCTCATTGTCCTCCCGGAAATCGGAGTAAACCGAGTCTCCATATTTCTTCTCATCCGTTATCCTGATGAAGAAAGCACAAGCACAGCACATGAGCGGTCCAACAACTATGATGACCAGCATGTTGATGGCTATGATCAGCAGCAGCTTTTCCCATCCCATATGGATATATGCGTCCAAAATAGCGGCGATCCCCGGGCCCCTGATCTCAAGAACAGGAGAGGCGTACAGTCGTATATAGTAAACGATACAGAAGATAGCGGTAAGCAAAAGGCACAGCTTTACCGCGGGTATCAAGCATCTCAGCAGGAGAGCCTGCGCCCTGCGCTTGATTCTCCGCCTTATCTCAAGCATACGGAATTTCATATGCCACCCCCCTGAAACTCAAGGGCCTGACTACCAATTTACATTATATATAAGTTCTCGGGAAAAGTCGACTTATTCTGTGGGTGCCGGTGAATGGGGTTGATCATCCGTCCCCTGACCGGGTTCCGGACTCTCCGGAGGACTTGTGTTCGGCCCTGCCGGTATCGGTTCCTCAGAAGTGCCCGGGTCGGGAGACTGCGGCGAACCGGTCGGAGGTGCGGTCGGTGTCGGAGTCGGTGATGGCTTTGGAGTCTCAGTTGGGATGGGTGTTCCGGGCGCGGGTGTTTCTATTGGAGAAACTGTCGGTGCTCCTTTTGTGCCTACTTCCATAATACGGTCAAGTCTTTTGTATGTGCTGTTGGGAAGCTTCTCCCTTGAGATCTCCTTGCCGTTTTCGTCATATACGACGCGATAAGTCTCAACCTTATAGTAGCTGTGGCCTTCCCTCTTTTGACGCCTGACACCGTAGTCCAAATTCGGATTTTCCACGGTTATCGTCTCGTACGGTGTGTGGGCCAGCACCTTTGTCTCGATTTTTACGGTATTGTTGTCAAGCTTTGTTCCCAGGATGCGGACATATACATAGTCATCTTTCTGATATGCCTCGATCTTTATCGGGAACTTCTGGTTGTTGGAAAATCTGAAATCAAGAGACCCCCAATATACCGTCGCGTCTTCCCCCAAAGGTGAATAAACGACGGTATATGCATGGTTCTGGCGTTCGACGATTTCAAGGCCTGCGCGAATGACATTCATATACAGGGTCGAGGATGTCTGGCAGATCCCTCCGCCAAGCTGGTCTTCTATTCCCTCCGATGTGTAAACGGAGGCGTCTCTGTATCCGTTTTCATATGTCCTCGGGCCTACGACCTGGTTGTATGAGAACACATCACCCGGATTCATGATATAACCGTTTATCGCATTCGCGGACAGTCGTACATTGCCGGTCCTGTTTATATTGCTTGCGTTAAGGGTAGTTTTTGCTTCCGAAAGCACGTCTCTGAACAGCAATTCTTCAAATTTCCCGGTCGTGATTTCCGGGTCGGTTTTTATAAGGGGGATGACGGCCCTTTCTGTATTCCCCTTTGCCTGACTGACCATCCTGCCCGCCTCAGCGAGGTCGAACCTCAGCCCAGTAACGTGGGGAACGATCCTGGGTTCTTCTCCGGATAAGTCCAGGTATGCATCAGCAGGCTCAACCAGGATCTCATTATATATGTCAAGAAGGTTTATATCTTCGACTTCATCGTATTCTATATACTTTTCAAGGGAAACGGGCTCAAAACTCCGGTCATTTATCTGCTTCTCGATAGCTGCAGCCGCACTCGAGATATCAAGTTGCATTCCCATATTTCCAAACTCTATGATCAGCTCGTCATCCGTAACTTCGTATTTTGGGTTGTTTTTATCCTTCTCGATGACCGATTCGAAATATCTCAGAAACTCCTCGATATCCGCCCTGTCAGTCCTGGTCTGTGAAAGGAGCTCATGTGTTTCAAACAGGGACCCGGCTATAACCTTAAACCTTTCGATAAAACTTCCTGTCCTGCCAACGCTCATAGCCTGATGCAGCACTTCCTCAGCATCAGGTATCGATTCGGGTTTCATTAACGGAATAGCCCATATCCTGTCCTCGAAGCTTACCTCTATCTTTTCATTGGCATATGTAGCAAGCACCGACTCTGTAACCGGTGCTGCTTCCTGCTTTGATAGCCCGCCTATATTTACACCATAAACAGTAACGTTCGGGTAAATACCGTCATACCTGTACATAGCCCAAAGGACCGTACAGGTCGCGGCAATTA
>JAAYMG010000089.1 GCA_012521525.1 Clostridiales bacterium
ACACACTGCTTAAGGAACAGCTCGTAGAGGTCCTATCCACTCTGACACCAAGGGAGGAGAAGGTGCTGAAGCTGAGGTTCGGCCTTGAAGACGGAAGGACCAGGACACTGGAAGAGGTAGGCAGGGAGTTCAACGTGACCCGTGAGCGTATACGCCAGATAGAGGCCAAGGGACTTCGCAAACTCCGCCATCCGAGCCGTTCCAGAAAACTGAAGGACTTCCTGAACTGATCATTTTGGAATGATATGATCGTCAGGCCCTGTGTGATCTGCATTTCCGTCTGCTTATTTTGAATCAGCCAGTGCTTTTGTATCACGGAACTTTCTGGTAGTACGATTTCCGATAATATAGTTCATCCTGAAACCACCCTGCAGTGACACCGCAAGCAAATACACCAGTATTGCAGTCAATAGGGCAGGTATCAGAGCGGCGGTATTACCTATCAAATCCACTGCACGCAAGTATACCCATCTGCACCAAAACGCGGATGCAAGGGCTGAAAGTCCCGGTGTGACGAACCAGTTTCTCCAGTCAGCTTTCATTCCGATCGATTTTATGACTTTTCTGAGGTTCAATGCGGCAGTCAACAGTGTCGTCACGATGCTGGCAATAATAAACCCGTAAATCCCAAGCTCAGGAACAGCCGTGAGATAATACGTCAAAATCAGCTCAAGCGCATTGCCGGCGATGTGATTTACCGATGCAGCGGTCTGTTTTCCAAGGCCGTTTAGTATGTTTCCAAGCACAAACATGTAAAGTGAAAATACTGTACTCATTGCAAGGGGCAGAAGCAACTCTTCACTTACATTTTGTCCGTAAAGGAGACGAACTATTTGCGGACACAGGGGAACAAGAACTGCGACTGCAGGCAAAATAAGGAATGAAGCCGTTGTTATCGCGCGGGATATCTTGCTGCGTACGTCTTTAATGTTCCCTAACGCAAGGTCCTCCGAGAGTTTCGGCACCATAACGAGGCCCAGCCCCACGATCATTGCCGACGGCAGGTTCAGGAGCGGCAGCGTCATGCCAAACAGGACTCCGTATGAGCTCAATGCCTGCGAATACGACATACCCGATACGACAAGCCTTCTGGGGATTATGATAAATATAAGTGATGATAACAGGTTGTTGCATAATCCAGCTAAGGAAATCGGGACAGCTATTTTACCTATCCTTGCGGACAATCGTGACTCAACTTTGCCTGTAGACGGCATTTTTCGCATCCTGTGTCTGTATACAGTCTTCAGAAAAACCGAACTGAAGATTTCGCAAATGAGCATTCCGGTCACTATGATGACCAGCATCAACTCATCAGGCTGCGGTAGAAGCAGACGCAGAAGTAACAGCACAGCGCTCATGCGTATGATCTGTTCTAACAGGTCGGATAGAGCCGGCGGGTTAAATTCTCTGGAGCCGTAAAAGAAGTGCTTGTGAATATTCTCTATCCCTGTGAGCAGGATCACCGGCAAAAGGGCATAAATGGCAAGCAGTGTACGTTCGTCACCCAGAAACACATTCGCAATACCTTTAGCAAACAAGAGTACTATAAGAGAAAGAACAGAAAAGATACATACAAAGACTATTATCGTACGCTTGACCAGCATTCTAATAGCTTCGTAGTTCCTGAGTGCCATGTACTCTGCAGTCAGTTTGCTTACCGCTACTCCTATACCTGAAACGGTTATAGTGAGGGCCAGGGACTAGAAGGGAAAGATCAGCTGAAAAAGACCCATGCCCTCTGATCCGATCAATCTGATGAGTGCGATCCTGTACACGAAGCCGAGCAACTGTGAGCAAATATTGCCAACCGTAAGTATGAATGCCCCGTATCTTATCGATTTTATATTGATTTTCATAGAACACACTCCGTAGGCTATATCGGCAATCAAAAGCGGACTTTTGATAAGTCCGCGATTTTTTTGTCTGTTTATTTTGATATGATGACGCTGCTTTATTTTTTCGGGTACTGATTGATGCTGCTGCTTCAATGTATTGCTATACTGAGATGATACCGCCGCCTTATGTTTAGTAAAATTGATATAAAGGCTTTGTTACACAAGCATTTTTCTCATGCTTTTTTCGGTCAATTCTGCTCATCCTTTACAGGAAACTGTCTTCCTTCATGGTCAAGATAAAATTTTCCTTTATATATCAGCTCTGAGATCGGGATCAGTTTATAACCGCTGCTTTGAAGGCTTTCAATTATTCCGGGCAGAGCTTCAGGCGTGTTTAATGCGGCATTGTGGAACAGGACTATCGATCCGGGTTTCACACGGCTGAGGACCCGTTTTTGGATTTCAGCTGCAGAAAGGTCTTTCCAGTCCAAACTGTCAACATCCCACTGTATAGTATACATACCCATACTTGTGACCGTGGTTATAAGTTTATCGTCGTAATCGCCATACGGCGGACGGAATAGGGTAGGCCTGACTCCTGTTACTTTTTCTATCTTGTCGTTGCATGCTGTCAAATCCGC
>JAAYMG010000090.1 GCA_012521525.1 Clostridiales bacterium
ACGTGGACCTAGAGATAAAAAAAGACGACCGTATAGTCATTTTAGGACCTAACGGATCCGGAAAGACCACATTGATCCGGATCCTGCTCGGCCAGGAAATGCCGGACGAGGGCTTCATACGTTGGGGATCGGGAGTAAAGATCGGATATCTTCCGCAGATCGTTGAGTTCAGGAATGAAAACATCTCTGTCCTTGATTGCGTCGTCGACGAACTGAACATTTCTGTTTCGACCGCCAGGAATTGGCTGGGCGGGTATTATTTTCGAGGTGAAGAAGTGTTCAAGTCAGTACGTGCCCTGTCCGGAGGTGAAAAGAGCCGCCTCAGGCTTTGCATCCTCATGTACAGGGGCGTGAACATGCTCATATTGGACGAACCGACAAACCATCTTGACATACGATCTTCGGAATGGATCGAAGAAGCTATTTCGAAATATGAGGGTACACTGCTTGTGATTTCCCACGACCGGTTTTTCATCAATCGGGTCGGGAAGAAAATCTGGTCGATGGAAGACGGGACCGTAAAAGTCTTTGAAGGCGGCTATGAGGAGTATAAAGCTTATAAGGCTTCGACAGAGGCTTCGAAATACCTGTCCTCAGAAACCGGATCTAAAAAAACCGAAGGAGAAAGTCACGGCAATGACAAAAGCGATCAAAAACCCGCAAAACGCAACAGCAGATCAAGAGAATCAGTTGCCGCCAGAAAGCGATTAAGGATCCTTGAGAACGAAATAGAGAAACTTGAAAATGAACTTGAAGACATAAACCGTGAATTCGAACGGGCCGCTACTGACCATATTCGGCTTACTGAACTCATGGAGAAGAAAGCCCAAATGGATGAAAAGATGGCGAGCATGCTGGGCGAATGGGAAGATATGATGAATCTTCTCGAGACTGCGGGTGATGAGGACTGAAAAAAGCTTGATAAGCATTGACTTGGATGTTATGCTAATAAAAACTTTTTTCGCGTTGACCGGCGAAAGAGCAGCAGACGGCCGGTAAATGTACATAAAGTTTCGAGGTGAATAAGTTGAAAATTACCATCGGGATCGACATTGGCGGGAGCACAACAAAAATCGTAGGGATCAGAGACAACGAGATAATCACGCCCATGATCGTAAGGGCAAATGATCCGATAGCTTCACTGTTTGGCGCATTCGGAAAATTCGTAGACCAAAACGGGCTGTCCCTGAACGATATCGAGAAGATCGCCATCACGGGCGTCGGTGCTTCCCATGTTGAAAAATCCATTTATGACATCGAAACCATAAAGGTACAGGAATTCCTGTGCAACGGCTATGGCGGTCTTTACCTCTCAGGACTGAAGTCCGCGATCATAGTCAGCATGGGAACAGGAACGGCTATCGTGAAGGCATCGAACGGGGAAATCGAACACATGGGAGGAACCGGTGTGGGCGGAGGCACACTCCTCGGACTGTCCAACAAAATGCTGAACATCCGCGAATTCGGTTATCTGATCGAAACTGCAAAGGACGGAAATCTTGAAAACGTAGATCTCCTCGTTTCCGATATTTCACGCGATGTACTACCTACTCTGCCGCCGCATACTACCGCTTCCAATTTCGGAAAGCTTACGGACGCTGCCAGCAAGAGTGATATAGCATTGGGCATTATTAACCTTGTATTCCAGACGATAGGAACATTGGCTGTATTTGCCGCAAGAAGCGGAGATGTAAGCAAAATCGTTTTGATCGGCAACCTGACTACGATTCCGCAGTGCCGTGAAGTCATGAAGGCATTGGAAGCCTTATATCCATATGAGTTCCTTATCCCGCCGCATTCCGAATACGGTACGGCTGTCGGTGCCGCACTGTCATTGATAAAAAAATAAGCTTGATATAATAGTGCAGAGAGGATAACCTCTCTGCACTATTTTTAACCGGTACTATATGCTTAGTTTATCACTGCCTGGTTATTTGAGGCCCTGCTCATAGGCTTGGATCATCTTTTTGACCATCTGGCCGCCGATCGATCCGGCCTGGCGGCTTGTCAGGTCACCATTGTAGCCCTGCTTGAGGTTTACTCCGACTTCCTGGGCCGCTTCCATCTTGAAGCGGTCAAGGGCCTCGCGGGCTTCAGGAACAAGAACCTTATTACTTCTGGCCATATCTACATCTCCTTCAAAATGTTTTCACATGCCGCTAGTCGAAACCGCTCGAACCTAACATAAAGTAGTCGCAAATTAGGGTCAGTTTCCGCTGCGGCAGTAATATTTTTGCCGAAGGAGAGTATTCTATTCAATCAATATCTGGCTGTAATATATAACATTGGATATATAAATTTTGCTATTTTTGCTTGATCTTGACAAAAAATGGAACTATGAACTACTTGCGCATGGAAAATACGCAGCCGCAATAGTCCTGGCGGTATAGCCCGTATTGTCCGGAAAGCTCGATGGACCTCTTATATCCGTTTTTCTTCTTGAAGTCGGACGGCAAAAACGTGACGTTGTGCTTTTTCGCAGCTTCCATGCCGATCTCGTTGAGCATGTCCGCATTTTTGTGAGGACTGACGGTCAAAGTGGTCGTGAAGAACTCGCAACCCAACTCCGCAGCCTTTCCGGCGGACCGGTCGAGACGCAGCTTAAAGCATTCTATGCAGCGCAGTCCGCCTTCAGGTTCCGATTCCAATCCCGCTGCTATTTTATAGAATTCGTTTTGGTCATAGTCATCGCTGATCAGCTTTATTTTACGCAAAGGCAGATCGCTTTCGATCGATTGAATTTTGTCAGGATTTCCGTTATTTAGTATGTCAATGAGCCGCGCCTGCTCGCCAAATCTTTTTAAATATTCTGATTCGGGAGCAATATTCGGGTTATAATAATATACGATGATATTGAAATACCCTGAAAGGTATTCGAGAACATAACTGCTGCATGGCGCACAGCAGCTGTGTATGAGCAATGAAGGAAGATCCTTTCGTTCTGCCAGCCTGGAAAGGATCGTGTCAAGTTCTTTTTGATAATTCTTGCTCATCCCCGTTGCACCGTCCAATCTTTCCGCGCTGCATAATTCTATCGCAGCTGCGTATCGGTGTCAAGGTTCTTCGGCATTTGCGGGAATGTATAAAAAATAGCCGAAGGGGGAAATTATTACTGAAATTTGACAGATGGGAGATATCAAAATGGTATTGGACAGAATTGCACTTGTATTAACGATTATCGGAGCATTGAACTGGGGATTGATTGGGCTGTTCCGTTTCGATCTTGTGGCATATCTTTTCGGAGGACAAGCTAGCAGCGTCAGCAGAGTGATCTACACACTGGTCGGAATAGCCGGAATATGGTGCATCTCACTGCTGTTCCGTCAGCGCGAAGTCGTAGAAGAGTGAAAAAAACCATATGCATAGCATCCCTGGATGATCCGTCATTCAGGGATGTTATCTTATGTTATCAATATTGATATACATATCCGAGAAAAATCCGGACAGATTCGTCAGTTTAATACGGCGCTTTAACATGATATTTTATTGCATAGGTGTACGTGTTGTAGTATAATTCTAACAATATTCTGAAAAGCGAGGCAATTGATATGATGAGTCTTTTGAAACTCCTCGAGAAAAACTGCAGGCTCAATAATGCGCAGCTTGCTTCGATGCTGGGGATCAGCGAAGATGAAGTAGCAAAAAAAATAGAGGAACTGGAGAAAAACCATATCATACTCGGTTACCGTGCGATCGTAGACTGGGAGCAGGCTAAGGAGGACAGCGTGAACGCGCTTATAGAAGTAAAGGTCACCCCGCAGCGTGATCTCGGTTTTGAACGCGTTGCCGAAAGGATATACCAATATGAAGAAGTTGAAAGCCTTTACCTGATGTCGGGCGGATTTGACCTGTGTGTTATGATAAACGGAAAGAGCATGAAGGAAGTTGCACAGTTTGTTGCGACAAAACTTGCGCCGATCGAAGGAGTCAGGGGGACGGCTACCCACTTTGTCCTTAAGAAATACAAGGACCACGGGGTAATGTTCAATGTAGAAGAGGAAAAGCAGGAACGGGCTTACCTGCTGTAACCGATATTTATAAAAGAGGTATTTGATCATGCAGGTAAATTATGATTCCTTGTTGTCAGAAAACGTTAAGAGCATTCCTCCGTCAGGCATCCGCAAGTTTTTTGATCTTATGGAGACCATGGACGGCGTCATTTCGCTGGGGGTCGGGGAGCCGGACTTCAAGACTCCGTGGCATATTCGCGATGCTGGCATTTTCTCCCTTGAAAAGGGTTTTACGAAATATACATCCAACGCGGGTCTGAGCGATCTCAGGAAAGAGATCTGCAGGTATCTGGAGCGGCGCTTTAGCCTTTCATACGGTGATAAGGAAGTCATCGTCACTGTCGGAGGCAGTGAGGCGATAGATTTGGCGGTTCGCGC